>JBGQDD010000256.1:0-5354 GCA_041495665.1 Candidatus Acidiferrum sp. | reverse complement strand
TCGATTACCTGGACCGGGCACGTGAAGATGATGGCCGCGGCGCAGCCGTTCCTCTCCGGAGCGATTTCGAAGACCATCAATATGCCGGAGGAATCGACCGTCGAAGACATCATGAACGCGTATATTGAGTCGTGGAAGGTGGGGCTGAAGGCCGTGGCCGTTTACCGCGATAATTCGAAGCGTTCGCAGCCGCTCAACGCGGGCGGCAAAGCGGAAGAAAAGAAAACGGGAGCAGCCGCTGCGGCAGAGCCAATGCAGCGCGAGCTGTTTGCGCGGCGACAGCGCGAGAAGATGCCCGTGGAACGCGCGTCGGTGACGCACAAGTTCAGCGTGGGCGGGCACGAGGGCTATATCACCGTCGGCATGTATGAAGATGGGCGGCCCGGCGAGGTCTTCATCAAGATGGCGAAGGAAGGCTCGACGCTTTCGGGCGTGATGGACGGGCTGGCGCTGACCATTTCGCTGGGCTTGCAGTATGGCGTGCCGCTGAAAGTTTTTGTGGACAAGCTGCTGAACACGCGGTTCGAACCGTCCGGCATTACCGCGAATCCGAACATTCGATTTGTTTCGTCGGTGCTGGACTACATCGCGCGGTGGATGGGCGGGCGATTCATCTCCGCGGACTACTTGAAGTTGAATGGAGCGGCGGCAAATGAGAACGCTGCGACGGCCGCTCCGGCTGGGATACTTCCAGCGATCACGCAGGCCAATCTGGATGCCATGCAAGCGGCGTTGTCGGCGTCAAGACCGAGCAACGCGCACGAGGGTGCGCCGACGTGCAGCGAGTGCGGCATGCTGATGGTGCCGAACGGGGCGTGTTACAAGTGCGAAAACTGCGGCAGCACGAGCGGCTGCAGTTGAGACGCACAGGACAGGCGAGAGAACACCAACGATGAGCTCACTCTCCTCCAGCTCGGGAGTAGCAGCACGGCTGGCCCCGGCAAAGCCGAAGACCCGAGGGTTTCTCCACATCGTGAGGCATGGCGGCGGACCCAAGGCCATTTACATCGTGACCTATCAACGGCTGGACCACGACGGTGCGCCGGCAAAGCCGGTGCTTGCGGAAGGCGCGCAGGCGCTGATCGAATTACTTGAACGCATTGGTGTGGATTTCCACTTGAAGGAAGTGCGCGGCGCGCTGGAAGATATTCTTCGGCTCGGCTCAGCCAATATCCCCGATCTGTGGCTCAGCGACGAGGAGATGCTCGAGAAAGGCCTCGTCGAGGGGTAGGGATCAATCGCAATCGAGCAAAGAAGGCCGGAGCAATCACTGCTCTGGCCTTTTTAGTCTTGTGTAGATTGCGGACCGCCTGATTGCGTCGAGGAATCTACAAAGGGTCGACTTCCCACCTTCGCGCAGGCAAGCAATCATCTTCCCGAAACGGTTTGTCAGCGCGGACGGGGACGGAGGGGCGGGCGGGCGGTGAGGGAGCGAGGACGCATGCGGAAGCGCGGGCCGAGCGGCGGGGGAACGTTGCGGAGGAAGTCGCCGCAGCAGGGGCAATGGCCGTCGCTGCCGAGGGGAGTAGTGAAATCGGCGCGCATCCATTGACCGCGGGCTTCGCATTGCGGATTGATGCACTGCACCGTAAAGCCGGGCAAGAATTGCATTTTTTCTCCCTCAGAGGCCGCAAAGCTCAGGTCGATTCCGGTGCGACCGTTAGGCGGTCGCGACCAAAAAAGTTCCGAGCTCCCCTTGACGGCCAAAAACGTAGCGCGAAAATGTCCCGGGAAAACCCTTCGCGAAGAATGCTCAGGGCAGACGACTGTGATGGGGGGGATTGTGCCGTGAGCGGCCAGTGGTGTCAAGAGAAAAGGCTACAAGATATTGTGGTAAGGTTGCGGGTACCAAGGAAGCCTGATTCCCGAGCCGGTACCGGTGACTTGCGACCCGTTAGAAAGGGCGCTGACGAGACAAGAAGCTGCCCGGACGGGGCGGGAAATCAAGTCTGGTTGCACTGCGTAGTAAGAAGTGACGGTGCCGCGGATCTTCTTATGATGAGATTCCGGGCCGCGAGACGGAGGGAGAAATGCCGGATACAACTAAGTTTGAGTTGAGTGGTGGAGGGTTCCCGGAGATGCCGAACTTGAGGGGCGCTGGGAAGAAGATCTTGCAGCTTGCGATTCTGGTGTTCGCGTTCTTCCTATTGCTGGCGAGCATCACGTCGATTCCGACGGGGCACGTGGGCGTGCTGACATTGTTCGGGCGGGTGACAGGCGATGTGCTCCCCGAGGGCATTCACTTGATCAATCCACTGAAGTCGGTGGAGAAGCTCTCGGTCCAAACACAGTCGGTGAAAGAAAGCGCCAACGTGCCGTCGAATGAAGGATTGATCCTGGCGCTGGACACCTCGCTGCTGTTCCGGCTGGACAAATCGATGGCGGCTAATGTGTATCAGACAGTGGGCGCGGATTATGCGGAGAAGATAGTGGAGCCCACGCTGCGGGCGGCGATTCGCGCGTCTACCTCGGCGCATACCGCGAATGCCCTGTATACGAATGCACGCGAACTGGTGCAGCAACAGATTCAGGACGAACTGACCAAGCAGCTCGCGCCGCGCGGCGTGATCGTCGAAAACGTGCTGCTGCGCGATGTGCAATTGCCGGCCATGCTTAAAGGCTCAATCGAAGCCAAGCAGCAGGCCGAACAGGATGCCTTGCGGATGAGCTTTATCCTGCAGAAGGAAAAGCAGGAAGCTGAACGGAAGCGCATCGAAGCCCAGGGCATTGCGGACTTCCAGAAGATCGTGGCGACGGGCATCAGCCCGCAATTGCTCGAATGGAAAGGCATCGAGGCCACCGAGAAGCTGGCGACGAGCGCGAACGCCAAGATCGTGATTATCGGGAATCCGAAGAACGGGCTGCCGCTGGTGCTGGAGCCGAAATAAAAGTGAGCTGTGAGTGGGGACTTGGCGGCCATCTGCTGAGAATCAGGGCAAATCCCTCCAAATCAGTCAGCTAGGAAGCACCTTGGGGGTCGGACGCCAGGGATTTGGGCTGTAAAAGCAACTACGAAGATTTTCGTTGACAATACGAACACCTTCGTAGTAGTTTGTGCCCATGAACCATGAACCCCTGCAAAAGCCAACGGCGTCCGAGCTGGAAATCCTGCAAGTGCTCTGGGATCGCGGGCCTTCCACGGTCCGGGAGGTCCACGAAGCACTGAGTGAAAAGAAGGACCTCGGCTACACTACGGTCCTCAAATTTTTGCAGATTATGACCGCCAAGGGCACGGTGCGCAGAAACGAAGAGCAGCGGGCGCACGTTTATGAGGCATGCCAGCCGGCGACGGAAACAAAGCGGCAACTTGTGGGGGACGTTCTGCAGCGGGTGTTCGAGGGCTCAGCAAGCGAATTGATGATCCATGCGCTGGAGGGCCGGCGAACGTCCAAGGAAGAGCTGGATGAGCTGCGCCGTCTTCTGGACGAGTACGAGGGGAAAACGCGATGAGCCACTTTGCGAATTGGATTTCGCCGGAGGTTTTGCGGACGCTTGGCTGGACCTTGTTGCATTTCCTGTGGCAAGGCGCGGGACTGGCGGCTCTGTTTGCCGTAGCGTGCGCGGTTTGCCGAAGCGCGCCGGGGCGTTACGCGCTGGCGGTGGGCGCGCTCGTATTGATGATGTTGTCGCCGGTCATCACATTCACGTGGTTGCGCGCGCAAACGAATCCGGCCGTTAGGACTGGGGCGGAAGGAGCTTCGACGTGGGCGGGAACGTCCACCCAAAACGCGACCGCGCTGTCAGGCTCCCGCGCCCCGGTCGCCGAATCTCGAACCGAACAACCGATTGGGATGTTGTGGCTGGTGGAAGCGTGGTTTCTGGGCGTCCTTTTACTGAGTTTGAGAACTGCGGGCGGACTGATTCTGCTCGAAAGAATGCGGCGCAAAGAGATCAAGCCGGTGGGAGCAGAGCTGTACGAAAGGTGTCTGGCGTTGCAGCGGAGAATGGGTCTCGACCGCGTCATTCGGTATTGCGAATGCCACCGGCTGGACGCTCCGGCGGTGCTGGGATGGTTCCGTCCCGTCGTGCTGCTGCCGGTGCGGGCGCTTACCGGCTTGACCGAAGAGCAAATCGAAGCGGTTATCGCGCACGAGCTGGCGCATATCAGGCGGTTCGATTGCTTCGTGAATCTCTTCCAGATTGCCACGGAAACGCTGCTGTTCTACCACCCGGCAGTCTGGTGGGTGAGCCAGCGGATTCGCGCCGAACGCGAGCACTGCTGCGACGACGAAGCAATCGCGATCTGCGGCGACGCCGTGAATTACGCGCGAGCGCTCACGCTGATGGAAGAATGGCGGACGGCTCCGGCATTGATGATGGCGGCCAATCGGAGTCCGCTGGCGGAGCGCGTGGTCCGGCTGCTCGGATGGGATAGAGCTGCAGGCAGAATTCGGGTGGCGGGACTGGCGGGCAGTTTCGTGTGCCTGGTGGGAGCGTTGCTGGCGGGCCATGCCTTCCTGGGTGTGGCGCAAGCCGCGCTGGGAGGCGGCGCGCCTGCAAGACAGGAACAAGGAAGCAGCAGCGTGATTGTTGTCAGGCCGGAGCCTGCTCCAGGGAAGGAACGCAGCGCGCAAGCCCCAAAGCCAGCGCCAGCGAGCCAGCCAGCACCAAAGCCGCAAGCGGACAATGCCAACGAACAGCAGACAGCGGGCGATGGCAAGAAGCAATCGTATATGGACGCGATGGCGGCGGCGGGCATCAAGATCGCGGACGTGGACGAACTTATTGCCCTGAAGATTCAGGGTGTGACGCCGGAATACATCAAGGGGATGCGCGATCTTGGATTGCAGCCTAACGCCGATGAACTCATCGGGATGAAAGTGCAGGGCATCACCCCGGAATACGTTCGCGAGATGCGGAAGTTTGATTCCAGCGCCAACATTGATGACCTGATCGGGATGAAAGTACAGGGCATCACTCCGGACTACATTCGAGAGATGCGGACATTTTATTCCAAGCTCAACATCGATGAACTTATCGGGATGAAAGTGCAGGGAGTTACGCCGGAATATGTTCGCGAGTTTCACGACTTGGGGCTGCAACCGAGCGCCGATGATCTCATCGGGATGAAGGTGCAGGGTGTGACGCCGAATTACGCAAAGGAAATGCGCGCCACAGGACTTAAACCCAATACCGACGAGCTGATTGGAATGAAGGTGCAAGGAGTCACGCCGGAGTACGTGAAATCGATGCAAGCGGCAGGCTTCAAGGACCTGGATTGCGACGAGCTGATCGGCGCGAAAGTGCAGGGGATAACGCCGGAGTTCATCGAGAAGGCGCGCAAACACGGGTTTCAGAATCTGACTCTGGACAAGCTGATGGCGCTGAAGCACGCGGACATTTTGTGAGTTTTG
>JBGQDD010000255.1:0-5360 GCA_041495665.1 Candidatus Acidiferrum sp. | reverse complement strand
GCTTCCTTCATCCTTTACAACACCTGCAGCATTCGCGAGAAAGCGGCGCAGAAGGTTTTCTCACGTCTGGGTGAATACCGGGAGAAGCATAGCGAGGGCAAGGTCATCGGAGTGCTGGGCTGCGTGGCGCAACAGGAAGGGGAAGATATTTTTAAGCGCGCGCCGTGGGTGAGCCTGGTGTGCGGTTCGGCGAGTTACAGCAAGTTACCGGAGATGCTGGCGCAGCTTGAGGCAGGGAATCAACGCGTTACCGGGCTGGATACGGACACGGACGAAACGTTTGAAACGGAGATGACGCGCCGCGACAATCCCTGGCGCGCCTACCTGACGATCATCGAAGGCTGCGACAAGGCGTGCGCGTACTGTGTGGTGCCGTTCACGCGCGGTCCCGAGCGCAGTCGCGCGAGCGATTCCATTCTCAGGGAAGTGCGGCAGCTTTCGGAACTCGGGTATTCCGAGGTTCAGCTTCTCGGGCAAACGGTGAACTCTTACGCGGACCCGACAGCGCGAAGGATGCGTTTTTCGGAATTGCTGCTGGCAGTGGCTGAGGTGCAAGGCATTCGCCGCGTGCGGTTCACTACTTCGCACCCCAGTGATTTCACTCGGGATATCGTGGAAGCCATCGAGTGGCAGCCGAAGATCTGCGAGCACGTGCACTTGCCGGTGCAATCCGGTTCGACGAGGATGCTGCGCGCGATGCAGCGGACCTATTCGCGCGAAGAGTATCTGGAAAAGATCGCCATGATACGCGGGGCGAGCAGGCCGATCGCTATTACCACTGACATCATCGTGGGCTTTCCGGGGGAAACGGAATCCGATTTCGAGGAAACCATCAGCCTGCTCCAGGAAGTGCAGTACACCGGCTTGTTCGCGTTCAAGTATTCGCCACGGCCGAATACGCCGTCCCTCTCGATGGACGATGCGATTCCCGAAGAGGAGAAGGGCCGGCGGCTTGCCGCGGTGCAGGAGAAGCAGCGCGAGATCCAGGCGGCCGGGAATGCGGAGCTGGCTGGACAGAAGTTTGAAGTTCTGGTCAGCGGAAAATCGCGCCGCGAGAACCAGTGGTCCGGGTACACCACATCGCACCGCATGATAAGTTTCGCTTCACAAGAGAGAGAACTTCTGGGAACCTACGTGCAGGTTCGCGTTACGGGAGCGGGTCCAAATAGTCTAGTGGGGGAACACGCCGTTTAGCTCAGGGAGGCCTCGATGGAAGTGGAGATGAAGATCCGTGGCCTGATGATGGACCCCGTCACGAACATGCCCATCGTGGTGCTCAAGGACGTGCAGGGGCAGGCGATCCTGCCGATCTGGGTGGGGGTGTACGAAGCGAACGCCATCGCGCTGGAAATCGAGAAAGTGCAAACTCCCCGGCCGATGACGCACGATCTGCTGAAGAACGTGCTGCTGGGGCTGGAAGTGCGCGTGCAGAAAATCGTGGTGAATGAACTGAAGGACGATACGTTTTACGCGCTGATCTGGGTGGAGCGCGAAGGCCAGATGATGACCATCGATTCGCGTCCCAGCGATGCGCTGGCCCTGGCGCTGCGCATGGACTGCCCGATCTTCGTGGATGAAGCAGTCCTCAAGAACTCCAAGATATCGAGCGCTTTCTCCGAGCGCAATACCAACGAGCAGCTCCGCACCTGGCTGGATGGTCTATCCGACGAAGACCTCGGCCGCTACAAGATGTGAGCAGTACCCGGCCAGCCGATTCAATTACCCATCCGAAATCAAGTTCGAGCCAGCGCGTCTTGCGGCACGAGCATTAAACGGCGAACCGTGCGTCGCCAGGCGAACAGCAAGACGATGCCGATCAAAATGAGCGCCAGGCTCAGGCCGGCCCACAGGCCGAATGCGCCCCAGCCTCGGTGGAAACACAGCCAGGCACCAAGCGGAAGACCAATGATCCAATACGCCGTGAAGTGGCAGAACATGGGCGTGCGCGTATCGCCCGTACCGCGGAGAGCGCCCGTGGCGACCGTCTGGATACCATCGAAAAGTTGAAAGGCGGCGCCGGCAGCGAGCAGGAGAATAGTGCTGTGAATGACGGTCTCATCCGGTGTGTACATTCGGGCGATCCATCGGGGAAATAGGAGCAGAGCCGCACTGGCGCAGGTCATGAAAGCAGCGCCAAGAAAGATGGCGGTGCCGCCGGCGGCCCCCGCCCCGGCAGTATCCTTGCGGCCGATGGCCTGGCCCACGCGCACGGCGGCTGCCGAAGCGATGCCGAGCGGCACCATGTAAGTAAACGCGACGGTGTTCAGAGCGATCTGGTGGCTGGCGAGCGGAACAGCACCAAGCCGGGCGATGAGCGCGGTGACCAGAGCAAAAACGCCGCTTTCCAAGGTGAACTGAATCGCGGCCGGCAGTCCGAGAGTAATGAGGCGGCGGATGCGCGGCAGGTCGATGTCGACGGGAGTTCTCAAGAGTTCGGTGCGGTGTTTTCGGTCGTACCAAAGCAGGTAGCCAACGAGCACGGAGGCCATGTAAAGCCGCGCGATCGCCGTGGACCAACCGGAACCAACCGCGCCCATCGCAGGCGCTCCCCATTTGCCATAAACCAAAATCCAGTTGCCGAGTGCATTGATGATGTTGGCGCTGATGAGCGCGAAGGCCACGGGCTTGACCATGTTCATCGCCTGCAGGCAGCGGCGCACTGCGAAATAGAGAAGCAGGGGCAGGAGGCCAGCGGCGAGCGCCTTGGTGTAAGGAATGGCGAGGGCTAAGACTCCGGGATCAACGTGCATCCCCCCGAGGAGAGAGGGAAGCAACCAGACAGCAGCGGTAAGAAAGGGAGTCAAGGCGATGCTCAAATAAATACTGTTGAGCAGGGACCGATGACAGTCCTCACGACGGCCCGCTCCGAAGGCTTGGGAGACGAGGGTATCCAGTCCCATGAGCAGGCCGCCACCGAAGAGAGCCAGCACGATAAAAATATTGGAGCCCAGGCTGACGGCGCCCATGGCGGTCGCGCTATTGGGAAGCCGCCCAACCATCATCGTATCGACGATGGCCATGCTCATCCAGCCGAGTTCTGCGAGGACGAGCGGAATGGCGAGGCGCAGGGTAGGGCGGAATTCGGCGCGCAGTGTTTGGAGTCCAATCATGAGCGAAATATCGGAGAAACGAGTGTAAGCGGGGCGGAGAAAAGGAGCAAACTGGGCGCTGAGGAAACGATGTGAAAGGAGGTGCGAACCGGGCGGGGGACAGGTTACTCCGCGGGAATCAAGTGCAAGAGAAACTCCTGCATTTTCTCGCTGTCGGAGAGAGTCAGTTGGTCCAGTTGAATCCCCATCTGATTTCCATTCAGAACGCGGACGACGGAACCAGAAGCCAGGATGGGCCTCATTCGTTGAGAAAGTTGCAAGCTCATTCGCAGGGATGACCCGACAGGAACGATCCGTGGAACGCGGACCAAGAGGCCGCTCATGCTGACGTCGATGGTTTCAGCTTCCAATTCTTCGCGACCAAACTTCAGGCGTACTTTGGATTGAATGGGTACGCGACGGGTCCGGCGCCGCTCATTTTCCATGGCGCCTTGCGTGGCCCGGACAAGTTTGAGGAGGCGAGCCTTGTCAATGGGCTTGTATAGGAAGAAGCTTGCCCCGGCCGCGAATCCCACGGAGAGAGCACTCGGCCGCTGGTCGTCGCTAATCATGATAATGGGAGTCATGCGATTGAACCGCGAGCTGCGCATCTGCCGGGCAAGCTCGATTCCATCAGGAGAAGGCATGTGTAAATCCAAGAACACCACATCGAACGTTCCTTCATCGAGAATTTCGGGGGCTTCGGTACTTCTGGTGAGGGTTAAGGCTTCCATGCCGGCTGATTTCAAGATTTTTCCAATCATGTCGCAGACAACAAGTTCGTCGTCCACGACCAGGGCACGCCTTGGCATGTCATCCTCCGGATTCCGACGATCGCGCGCCGGCTGCGACCACCGAGCACAGATGGCCGCCCGTCACGGGCCTGCGAATCAGTCGAGATAGAACTGGAGAGGTAGTGGCAGATGTACGGCTCACTTTGCCTGCTGGGGCATGCAGTCTCAAACCGAGCTAGCCAATTTCGACCGCATGATTTCATAGCAGTCGAACTTTACGCCGACACCCAACTTACCCCGAGGGGTGGCAACTGGTGCGAGACGAACCACGTGACCCGTGCATCTCCACTCGGTCGTCGGTTTACCCGTGATTTCTTTCGGCATTTTCAAGAGGATCTCGACGGCCGTTCCGATAGTCAGAGGCGCATCCATAGCGAAGAAGGTTCCTGTTTCCGACAGGTTTTGCGATTCCGCTCTCTGTTCGGTCGAGCCGGATTTCCAGACGCGCACGCGCAGGGCGGTTTTCAAGAGATGACGTGGAGAGCTTCGCCGCTCGGATGTATACACTTCCATCGGTGCCTCCTCGCACCAGGGAAGGACGATGGCGCAGGCTAAGATTTGAAACGAGTAAACATTGTGGAAGAAAAAGGGGATTTTGGGAAGGCTCAATCAGGTACTTCCGTCCAGAAAACCTTGAGACGGGGTTGGTACCAAATGGGGACAGACCCTCAGGATGGGGTAACCTCTGGAGCGTACTGGGAACCAAGTCCCATTGACCCCGTGGCGAAACACCCCTAGGCTGATGCAATCGTTGAGTTTGCGGATTTCAGCACTAACAATCCGACTAGCGGCAAATGAATGGCGTGCCCAGCGCGAGAGCTGTCCTCGAAGCGGGTACTGAGGAGATGACTGTGGCGCTTCTGAAGGATGCAAGTTTTGACAGCCGGCTGCGGGACATTCGCAGCAGCGGGCGGCTCAATTCGCGCGTAGCGGTAGCGATCGAGTGGACCGACGCGGGCCGGAGTTTGCGCGCGGAGGGCTACACGGTCGATATCGGCGCGAAAGGCTGCCTTGCTGTGGTGCCGCAGGGATTTGCCGTGGGACAGAGAATGCGCCTCGTCAACCTGATCAACCAGATTTCCTGCGAAGCTGTATTGGCATGGCGTGGCCACGAAGGCCGCACGGGCTGGGAACTCGGCCTGGAGTTGCAGGAGCCTTCGCCGGATTTTTGGGGCCTCGACTTTTAGTGCGCTCCCGAAGCACGCCAGACCATCCACTTCATTTCCTCCGTCCGGTTTTCCACCGCGTTTCCCACCGATCCGCCCACTTTTCGCTTGCCAATGAACGGGCTGCAAACGTACAGTTAACCTAGGCCTTGGGGGTTTTCTGGAGGCGGCACCCATATATAGCAACCCAGTTGCCGGAGCGCTGCGGCTCGATTGTTCGCGTGCGGGCGGAGGCAGAAACAGATGACTGCCATCATCACAATTGCGAATCAAAAGGGCGGAGTCGGAAAGACCACGACGGCGATTAATTT
>JBGQDD010000254.1:0-5366 GCA_041495665.1 Candidatus Acidiferrum sp. | reverse complement strand
CGATCTGTCCGGCTGTGCTCGACCAGACCCTAGCCAGGGGGGTGTTTCGTCTGAATCAACCCTCGCGAACGACCCTTAGCCGCTGAAAGCTCTCCGCGTGGGCTGCGAGTTAGTGTTGCATCGACCCATTGAGACCGCCGCGCTTACCGGACATGTGAAAAGTTGGTAGGTTTCTGTCTGCAAGGAACGTTGAGTCTGAGTTCGAAACGAACTGAAGCGCATCGACGGAAGTCGTTGAATACAAATTGCTCAAGGTAGTGGCGCGCCAGGAGGGATTCGAACCCCCGACCCTTAGCTCCGGAGGCTAAAGCTCTATCCATCTGAGCTACTGGCGCGCGGTGGTCGCTCCTCGATTTTCCGGAGGGCGCAATACGCCGGAACTTCAACGAGCATTAGCATTCTATCCGGTATGATTCGCTGGCGCTAGCGCGCATTCTCAACGGGCAAGCGCGGGCGGGTTCATCCCTTCGCCCGGGACCTGATCTCCTTGGCCAGTTTTTCGATTTCATCCGTCTTTCGCAGCATGGCAATAGAGAGGACCTGGACCGAATCCGTCTTTTCCACTTCGGCTTTCAGTTCGTTCGCCAGATCGTAAAGCCTCTCGACATTTTTCTTAATTTCCTTTTGATTCGCCTCCAGGATCAGTTTGGGGTCGATCTTGGGCGCGTGCGAATCGTCGTCCTTCTGCTGTTGGGGGTTTTGCTGGTGGTGGGCGCGAACCTGTGCGCCAGGTAGGAGAGCGAGGATTCCGGCTGGCACCCCTAGTGCAACGGTGGTTGTCAAAAACTTGCGTCTTGATTCCATGGCCAGAGCCCCCTTACACCCGCTCCATCCTCCGCCACACTGGAGGACACTTCCTTGAGTGTCATCCAATGTTATACTCCCGGTCTCATCAAAATCATGCCTAGTTCCTTAAATCACTGGTTGGAGTTAGCGCTTCCGCACGCACTACATCTTCTTGGAATTCTCATCATCGCGCTGGTGATGAACCGGCTGTTCCGCGCGGCAACGAATCTAGTGATCAAGCAGGCGTCGGGCCAGGGCCGCCCGGCGCAACTGCGCGAACAGCAGACGCGTACGCTGGCAGGAGTTCTTTATGGCGCAGGGAGCAAGGTTGTCTGGGTGGTTGCGCTGCTGACGGCCGTCCACGAATTCAGCATCGATATCTTGCCGGCGGTAGCTCTTGCAGGTCTCGCCAGCCTGGCGGTGGGCTTCGGAGCGCAAACTCTCGTGCGCGATGTAATCACGGGATTTTACATCGTGCTGGAAGACCAATACGTCGTTGGCGACACCATTCAAATCGCGGAGTACATCGGCCGGGTGGAACACCTAACGCTGCGGCGCACGGTGATCCGCGATGCGCGAGGCGCGCTGGTAACCATCGCGAATGGGGAGATCCGCACGGTCAGCAACCTGAGCCGCGACTGGTCGCAGGCGTTCGTGGACGTCTCGCTGGCGCCAGAGAGCCCGATCGAGAAAACGTTGCAGGCGCTGGAGAGCGCGGCAGCCGCTTTGCGGGGCGATCCAGCCTGGTCGCAAGCGCTGGTGGACGGGCCGCGGATTCTTGGGGTGCAGAGCTTTGACCGGAGTTCCTCGACGGTACGATTGCAGGTGCGCACCGCGCCGACACGGCAGGATGAGGTCGCGCGAGAGTTGCGCCGCCGCATCCAACTCGAATTTCAAAAGCAGGGTATACCCCTATCGAGCGTGCAACGCATCGAATTGGCGGGGGTTTCCCATTCCTCGCAGGAAGCAGCCCCGCCGGAAGCGGCGAGTTAGAGCAAGGAGGAGCGGCCATGGCCCAGACTACGTACGAGGAAGTAAACCTGATGCTGCGCTTGTACGACCTGCGGCGCGAGGCGCGGCTGCGCCAGGCGCGGGCGTGGTTCGTGGAAAATTTTCATCCGGTATCTCCAGAAGAGATGATGCAGAAGTATCCGCAGGGAAGTGAGGAAAACACGTACATCCGCATGGTGATCAGCTACTGGGACATGGTCGCGGGGATCGTCAACCGCGGACTGATCAACGACGAATTGTTTTTCGACAGTAATGGCGAGATTGGGGTGGTGTGGGACCGCATGCGATCGATCGTTCCGACGTGGCGAGCGGCTTTCAAGAATCCGCATCTTTTCCAGAACATGGAAGAAACTTGCAAGCGGCTGGAAACCTGGCGGGAAAAGCGCGCGCCGGGATCCACAGAGGCGATGCGGCAAATGATGGTGCAGTCGAAACCAGGAACGAAGGGCGTTTAAGATTTGCGCAGCAGGAAAGTTCTCCGTGAGCGAGTCCTGCGAGACGATCAGCGGCGCATTCGGACAGGGTCGTGGGCTTGCAAATCCGGTTCGGCAGAGGCAATTTTCGGACTTGCGACTTTCACGCAGTTGCGTCCGGCCGCCTTGGCCGCATAGAGCGCCGCGTCGGCCTGCTTAAGAAGCTCTTCCAGTGGCTGGCAACCCCACTCCTGGCTCAGCAATAGCCCAAGGCTCATGGTTATGGGAACCGGACCGCTGGACGATGACACCGGCTCTTGGGCGATGGCTTTGCGAATCTCCTCGGCGCGGGCAAAGGCGAAGGCCGGATTGCAATTGTTCAGGACCACCAGAAACTCCTCACCGCCGTAGCGGCCAACGAAATCATAGGATCGTACGGAAGCGAGCAGCCGCTTCGACGTCTCCTTCAATACATCATCGCCGACGAGGTGGCCGTAGGTATCGTTCACATTCTTGAAGTGATCGAGGTCGCACATCAGAATGGCGGTGGTGACGTGCTCGCGCCTGGAACGAGCAAGTTCGCGGCCAAGGAGATCCACAATCACGTCGCGATTCCAGAGAGCGGTCAAGCCATCATGAGTGGCCTGGAAGCGCATCTCCTCGCGGGCTACGACCAGGCGGTCTTCGAGATTGAGTATGCGCAGCCCGGTGCGCAGGCGTGCTTTCAACTCTTCGGGGTCAAAAGGTTTGGTCAGGTAATCATCGGCCCCAGATTCGAGTCCCGCGACGACGTCTTCCTTCGACTCTTTGGAGGTGAGCAACACCATGTAGACATACGATTGCACTTTTCTTTTCCGCACTTCGCGGCAAACGCCCAGTCCATCCAACTGAGGCATCACCCAGTCCAACAAGGCAAGCCTTGGACCGTCTGCCGGGCACAACTGGTCCGCCGCCAGGCGGCCGTTCTCCACCGCGGTCACTTCGTAGCCCGCGCGTTCCAGGGTTTTCTGGAGCAGCTTCCGAGACATCATTTCGTCATCGGCGATCAGAATCCTCATCCACACACCTCTGCCATGCACGTGTCCAACTGCAGCAGGAGCTCCTTGCTAATGTTCTCGAACGAGGCGCAGGCTTCTCGAAAATCGGACACTTCTCGATTCCGGCCCAACTGCTCGAGCCGGGCGGCGGCGGCCGCCGCCGGGCCGGCAGCCAGATTGGAGAGCATGCCCTTCAAGGAATGCGCCACAGCCGCGACCTTTTCTCCATCCATGGAATCCACGGCATCACGCAAGGCCTGGAGATGCCGGGGAAATTCCTCCTTGAAGATCAGCAGTAGATCACGCATAAGTTCGCGGTCATTTTCGACGCGCGCCAACAGTTCAGTGAGATCAATGATCGCAGTGGGCATGTACTTTTCCCTCTCCCGGGTGGGACCCCGGGTCTCGGCGTGGGCCGGTCTTGCCAATCTTTCAATCTCCGCACGAAGAAAACCGGCGCGCACCGGTTTGGAGATGTAGCCATCCATTCCAGCCGACAAGTATTTTTCTGCATCTCCGGACATGGCATGCGCCGTCATGGCGATGATGGGGACATGGCGTCCGGTTTTCCGTTCCGCATCGCGGATTTTTTGCGTGGCCTCCACTCCGCCCATCACCGGCATTTGGATGTCCATTAAGACCAAGTCAAAAGAATCCGGTTGTAACAACTCGATGGCTTCCTGGCCGTTGATCGCGAGAGTGACTTGATGCCCCATCTTTTCAAGCAGGCGCAGCGCCAGCTTCTGATTCACGCGATTATCTTCCACGAGCAGCAACCGCAGCTCGCTCGTTTTTCCCAAGTCATTACCGGTGATGGGAGTCTTTTCGGAAGGCGCGGGTAGCTTTAGCCCGTGACAAATGGCTTCATACAACGCGGCGCGGCGCAGCGGTTTGATAAGGTGCCTCTCGATCCCCAATTTTTTCAGGCGATCCGGATCGGCCAAGCTCGGCGCGGAGGACAAGATGACGATCGCAGGCTGTTCATTTTTAGCCAACAGCCGGATGCCCTCGGATACCTTGTATCCATCCATTCCAGGCATATTTTGATCGAGCAGCACGACAGAGAAGGGCGCGCCTTCCTCCACGCTTTTCCTGAAGATTTCCAGGGCTTCCCTTCCATTCACTGCACAGGCTGGCTGCAATCCCCATTGGGGAAGAACTTGCATCAATAGGATTCGGTTTACCTCGTTATCGTCGGCGATCAAAACGCGCTTGTTCACCATCGCAGGAGGCGCCACGGCGAGAAGTGCCGGGGCGGCTGCCGTGCCAATCAGGAACGGAACCGTGAAGGTGAACGTGCTTCCTTTCCCCGGCGTGCTCTCGAGTCCAATTTCACCCCTCATCAGCTGGATGAGGCGCGAGGAAATCGAAAGCCCCAGCCCGGTGCCTCCAAACTCACGCGTAGTCGATGAATCCGCTTGTGAAAAAGCATCGAAAATCTGCTGCTGTTTCTCCTTGGGGATGCCCATTCCCGTATCGGAGACGGAGAAACGGATAGGGATGAAGCCCTCCTTGGATGGCAGACGTTGCGCCCGCACGCTAACTTCCCCTTCTTTCGTGAACTTGATGGCATTGCCCGCAAGATTGATAAGAATCTGGCGCAAGCGAGTGGGATCGCCCATCAGGACTTCGGGGATGTCGCCCTCCAAGGCCCAGTTGACTTCCAATCCCTTCTGCTGGGCGCGGACGGCGAGAGGCTCCAACGCGCTTTCTATGCAATCGAGCAATGTGAAAGAAAGACTCTCGAGATCCAGACGGCCGGCTTCGATCTTCGAAAAATCCAGAATGTCGTTGATGATCCCGAGCAGGGATTCAGCGGAGGACCGCACCATTTCCAGATACTCCCGTTGCTCGGGATTGAGCTCCGTGTCGAGCGCGAGATCGGTCATTCCGAGGATGCCGTTCATGGGGGTGCGTATCTCATGGCTCATGTTGGCCATGAATTCGCTCTTAGCACGGCTGGCGGCCTCCGCCACCTCTTTTGCGTCTCTCAACCGGACTTCCGCGTTGTGGCGCTCGGTGACATCTTGAACGACGACTACGTATCCTTGCTTGGCCCCGTCTTTTTGCGTGAATCTCTTGGCGACGGTATCCGCCCAGACCACGTCTCCGTTTCGGT
>JBGQDD010000253.1:0-5370 GCA_041495665.1 Candidatus Acidiferrum sp. | reverse complement strand
TAGCTCCGCGGCTTTCGAGGGTCCCACCAGTTGCGGCAGAAAATACGTCCCGCCATAATCGGGAAATAATCCGACCTTGGCAAAGTTCTGCCCAAAGGTCGCTTCTTCCACCGCGATTCCGATGTCCGCAGCCAGCGCAATGTTCATGCCCGCGCCTGCGGCAGGGCCGTTCACAGCCGCAATCACCGGCTGGGGCATGGTGCGCATCTTGAGGACCATTTGCATACCTGCGCGCAGCAGCGGCTCCAATTCATGTGTCGCGCCGGTCTGGTGGCCCTTCCCCAGTGCGCCGAGATCCCCGCCCGCGCAAAAAGCGCGCCCCGCGCCCGTAATGACCACCACGCTGACGCTTTGATCCTTCGCGATGCGGCCGAGCGCATCATTGACGGCGATTGCCAGTTCGTTGTTCAGCGCATTCAACCGCTCCGGGCGGTTCAGCACCAGGGTGGCGATGCCCTCGTGCTTCCCTTCCAGAATGACCGGTGCTGTTTGCGAGGTTTGTGGAGTGTTGCTCACGGGAAGTCCGTTCAGTGGCTTCGGGCCTCGTGTTCCTTACCGGTGCGGGCAACGAGCTGCGCCAATTTTCTAAAATGCCGCAGCTTCTCGCTCTTGCCCGTGGCATTCGCTCCGCTGGTGGAAGGCAGGACGTACACGCGCGCGCCGTAGAGCGTTTCTTTCTGCATGCCAAACTTGCATTTTCGCTGGGAAAATTGCTCGTAAGTGAGTTTCCCGTTAAAGGCCACCACGTGAGGAGCGAATTCCTCGAGCTTTTGCGAGAGCACGATGCGGCCTTCGGCGTAGTCTTCGCGCTTCAGTTCCTCAATGCCTTTCGTGGGACGCTTCACCAAGTCGGTTAGCCCAACGCCGAATTCGATCACCCGCTTGTCGTCGTGGTAATCGAAAGGCTCCGGCACAACGCCGCTCTCATGGAGCATGGGCCAGAATTCGTTCCCACGGCCGGCGTAATAATGGCCGACGCGGACCGAGGACTCGCTCGGATTGCAACCCACGATCACGAGCTTCATGCCTTTGCGGAGATGGTCGGGAAGTGTTCGCATTACGCCAGCTTACTATGCCTTTTGATTTTACTACGGACCGTTGAACTGCGGAGCGCGCATTTCGACATCGGTGGTCTGACTTTCTTTGGCATCTCCACCGGCGAGGAAAACCTGCTGGAGTTCGCGCTAGACGAAAAGCCGACGCGCCAGATTGTACTAGCGCCGCCGCCAAGCGGCAACTCCCCAAGTGCCAGGATCTCCAAAAAAACGCTCTAAGTAGCTCACAATGAATAACTTGAGCGTGGCTTCGCAACGGCAACCCACACCATGACATTCCCAAAGAGCACCAGCTCCGTAACTTTCCCCCAATTCCTGAATCTCATCGCCGGCTGCATCATCAAAACAGGAGGAAGGCGGAAGTGTTCCATGCTCTGTGCTACCTTTATACTCCCGGAAGCGAGGATGCGGCCGCCGATCGGCCTGCCTAAACCATTGAGCGCACCGAATCCCCATCGTCTGCCTTCCACTGTCGCGCGCGACGACGAACACCTGTTGGTGGCCGCCGTCAAGCGCGGCGATGCGCATGCCTTCGAAGAATTGGTCAATCGCTATGAAGCGAAAATCTTCCGCCTGACCATGAACATCACGCGGAATCGCGAAGACGCCGAGGACACCATGCAGGACGCATTCCTCAAGTCTTTTGCACACCTCAAGGATTTCCAGGAAGACTCCCGCTTTTACACCTGGCTGGTCCGCATTGCCGCGAATGAAGCGCTGATGAAGTTGCGCAAACGCCGCCCAAACCAATTTTCGCTCGACGAGCCGGTAGAAGGCGATGAAGACCTCATGCCCCGCGAGCTTGAGGATTGGGGGCCAAGTCCGGAACAGCGGTTTGCCCAGACGGAAATGCGCGAAATCCTTTCCGAGGTCATCGACAAGCTCGAGCCGGATTTCCGCGTTGTTTTTACGCTGCGCGACGTCGAAGAACTTTCGACCGAGGAGACCGCCGAAGTCCTCGGCATTTCGGTCCCCGCGGTAAAGTCCCGGCTGCTGCGGGCGCGGCTCAAACTCCGTCAGAAGTTGCACCGCTATTTTCGGCAGGGTGAACCAAATTGAATTGCAAAGGCGTTATTCGCGAGATTTCCGACTATATCGACGGCGAGCTCGAGCTAGCGGTGAAGCAGGAACTCGAGCGCCATCTCGAGCACTGTGAAGATTGCAAGATGGTCGTCGATCAAACCAGGCTGACCGTGGAAGTCTTCTGCGATTCGAAGCCGGTCGAGCTGCCCGGCGACGTGAAGTCCCGGCTGCATGACGCGTTGCACCGCAAGCTACATGAAATAGGCAATTAGGCTGCCCTCCTAGCTTTTCGCGCCATCACTCCACAGCGGCAATTCCCGGCCAAGCCCTTTCTCTCGCGCCATGGCATAGACCTTCATTGCCACGGCGAGATCCCAGGACGCAATTCCATTCGATTTGAAAAGTGTGACCTCCGTATCGCTGGTCCTTCCGCTGGCTTTTCCGGCGACAATTTCGGAAAGTTTTTTGACCCCGGTCCAGCAAATCTCATCGCCATGAAAAGCAATAATGAGATCGCCCGCTTCCTGCCGCGACTGTTCCACGGAATCCACGACAATGACGTCCGCGCTGGCGACTGCTTCGTCGTCCAGCTCGCGCTTGTGCGCGTGGTTGGCGCCAATGGCATTGATGTGCGCCCCAGGCGCTAGATCCGCGCCGTTTACAACCGGCTGCGAGGTTGTTGTAGCCGTCGAAACGATGTCCGCACCGCGCACCGCCTCTGCCGCGGATGCACTCGGCTGTACCGGAATGCCCAGCCGTTCGGACATCTCTGCGCAGAACTTCTCGCGCTTCGCCGCATCACGTCCGTACACGCGCGCGGATTCCAGCTTTCGCACCGCGGCAACCGCTTCGAGCTGTGTCCTCGCCTGTCCCCCGGTCCCAATGATGGCCGCGACGCAGGAGTTCTTGCGCGCCAGGTATTTCGTGGCCACGCCAGAGGCCGCGCCGGTCCTCAGCCGCCCCATGTAATCCGCTTCGATCAGCGCCAGTAAGTCGCCCGTGGCCATCTCGTAGAGCGGAACAAGAAACCGCAGCTTGCCGCGCACATACGTATACTGCTTCATCGCGACGAAGCCCAGGGCGAAATCCGCCGCGGCCATGTAATGAAAAAAACCGCCGCCGGGCAATTCGAACCGCCTGCGCGGGTGCACGACCACATCCCCCGTGGCCTGCTTGCGCGAAATCTCTTCCACGGCCTCCACCGCCAGCGGCATCGTTAACACCGCCCGCACTTCCGCCTCGCTGATATGCAGCGTCATCGATTCACTCTCCGCCTTAGCCTCTTGATCTCAAAATGCGCGCGATCTCTTTCGTATTCACAATCCATCCGACCGCACTCTCGAAATCGTAAAGATTTCGGACCGCTTCCGTCATTTTGCCGCTGGCTTTGCCTGCTTCGCCGACCCGTGTTTTCCGGAAGTTTCGCTCGTATCACGAACGCGGCGAACAACTGTCTGGTTCAAACGGTAGACGTGTTCCTCTTTGTTCCCGTCCATCACCCGGAAGTGAAACTCGGGTTCGCCCTTGGGCCCTTTGCCAAGGCGAACGGGTAACTGGCCGCACAGATTATTCTCGATAAACGCGGTCTCGTACCTGCTCTTCTTGACGTACCAGGTGTAAACGCGCAGCGCCGTAAAGTCGCAGACTTGGCCTTCCGGCCCGCGCCCCGCGGCAACCAGATACTGTGGCTTGTCGCCCGCCGGGTCGCTCACGCGATTCAATTCGAACCACGCGAGCGGACGGATATTTGCAGAATTCGCTCCTTCGCGCACGGGATCGGGCAGGTCCAGCTCCACGAAACGCGCCACCACCCAGCCGGCGATCGGTGCGGTCTGATCGCCAGATTGCGTCGTGTTTGTGGTTTCGGCTGCGCGCGCCGCGGCTTCGCCAGGCGGCCGCGTTGCGACACCGCGAATCAGAAACCAGTCCTCTTTCTTCGTTTCCTGCGGCTCGTTCGAAGCGTCTTTCTCGTCCGTGACTTGCACCCAATCGGCCACCGCGCGGCCCACAATTTCCACCGGCACGTTTCGTCCGAATTGATAGAGGCGTGGCTCCGTCCGCCCAGGCTGCACCCGCATATTGGTGGAGACCTTGGTGCGCCCGCGCGCCTGCACCAGCATTCCTCGCGTTTGATCCAGCAGTTTGATGCTGCGCTGCCACAGCGCTGGCTCCATCAATTGCCGGCTCTCCACCCAGCCAACCGTGCCTGAATTGGTTCGCACCTTTACGTAGTCATTGCGTTTGCCGATCACGTCCACGCGCTCGCCGTAATGCAGCATCCCCACGTGCTCGCGGACCTGCGCGATGCCGCTCAGGAGAGAAACGGTTTTTTCGCTGACAAAGGCTTCGCCCACCGTTTCATGCTTGGGCCGGAACATCCACGCCAGCAGAGCCACCAGGGCCAGCAGCGGCACCGCAATGAGGAGTTTCCGCTTCATGCGCCGCCCTCGAACGTAGTGCCCTCGGCGCGCATGGAGAATGCACTGATCGCGGCGCACGCCACGCCGCCAACGACACCAATCGTCTCAACCCTCGTCATGATTCTCCGTTGGTCCTCGTGATTCGCTACAGATTGTACCTGAAACCCCGGCAACGCCGCGGGCGCCGGTGAGCGCTTTGCTTTTCTGCTAAAATCCTTCAAGCGTTCGAATCAATCACTTGTAACGAATCGCGGAGGATTTTTCATGAAGTCTCTCAATGCCCTTCAGCCGCTGGGGTTGCTGGTTCTCCGCGTGTCTCTCGGGCTGATTTTCTTCTCCCACGGTTATCCGAAGCTGGCGCACGCCGGCGCGGGGATGCAGGGCTTCTTTGTGCAGCATGGCCTGCCGGGATACTTCGTTTATATTTCCGGCGTATTGGAAGTCTTCGGCGCCATTCTTCTCGTCTTAGGATTGTTTACGCGGGCGGCGGCGCTGCTCCTGGCCATCGAAATGGGCGTGGCCATTTGGAAGGTCCACAGCACCGCCGGCTATTTTGCGGTACACGAATACGAATTACCGCTCGCGATGCTGGCGGGATGCTTCGCGCTCGCCACCGTCGGCGCAGGATTATTGTCTCTCGACCATCCCCTCTTCGAGGGTGGAGGCAAGTCACGGCCCCCCAAATACTCGAAATTCACCAAGTAGATCCCTGTTGAGCGAATCACTCGTAAGTATCAATTTCCGGTAACTCATGCGGGCTCAACAGGTCGGTGCAACACTTGCTCGAAGTTTACTCGCAGGAGTCTGAAAACCTAAAGTTTTTCGGGGACGTTGATTTAGGCGCAGCGCTATCTTGTCCAGGTCGGATTGGG
>JBGQDD010000252.1:0-5372 GCA_041495665.1 Candidatus Acidiferrum sp. | reverse complement strand
TCAACAACGGCTTCCTGGGTATGGTCCGCCAGTGGCAGGAGTTCTTCTACGACAAGCGCTACGTCGCCACTCCGCTCGTCGCGCCGGATTTTGCCGCGCTCGCCAATGCCTTCGGCATCCGCGGCGAGCGCATCACCAAGCGCGCTGAAGTGGTTCCCGCCATCCGCTCCGCGCGCGAATCGGCCGAAACCGTGCTGATCGATTTCCGCGTCGAACAGGAAGACTCCGTCTACCCCATGGTTGCCGCAGGCGCTTCTTTAAATGACATGATTCGCCGCCCGAACAATCCACTCGTCGAAACGGCGACCGAGCCGTAGGAGAAATAGAGAAAAACATGCAAACGCTTGTCGCCTATGTCGAAAACAAACCCGGCGTCCTCAATCGCGTCTCTTCCCTGGCGAGGCGCTTGGCCATCAATATCGATTCGCTCACCGTCGGCCCAACCGAGAATGAAGCAATCGCCCGCATGACCATCGTGGCGCATACCGATGAAAGAGGCGCGCATCGCCTCGAAGCCAGCCTCGAAAAGCTCGTCGATGTCCTGCTTGCGGAAAATATCTCGACCCGCGCGCTTCTTGAGCGCGACCTGGCATTGATCAAAGTCTCTGCCGATCAGCAGAATCGTCCCCACCTGATGGAATTGATCAAGGTTTTCCGTGCGCGTGTCGTCGATGTCGCTCCGGAATCGCTGATCATCGAAGTTTCGGGCACCGTCGACAAGATCGATGGCCTGCTCGAAGTGCTTCGGCCCTTCGGCGTGCTTGAGATGGCCCGCTCCGGCCGGATTTCCATGACCCGCGGCGGTGATTTGCTGCAGCCGCCGCCTGCGGAATCCACTGGCGCCGGACTCGAATCCACGGGCTCCAAAGTGAAACGATAGTTCATAGGCTGAAACAAAGGTTTCGAATATCCGGACGCCAAGCGCGGGCGTCCATAAAATAATCCCGCGCCATCGAAGCAAATGATCGGCCGCAGGCCGGCCGGCGAGAGGAAAAGAATGGCAAAACTCTATTACGACAATTCCGCGGACCTTTCCCTAATCCAGGCGAAGAAAGTCGCCATTATTGGCTACGGCTCACAGGGTCATGCGCACGCCCTCAATCTACGCGATAGCGGCGTTTCCGTCCGCGTTGGCCTCCACGAAGGGAGCGCCTCACGCGCCAAAGCGGAAAAAGAAGGCTTGACCGTCAACTCGCCCGCGGAAGCCGCTGCCTGGGCTGACGTCATCATGATTCTCGTTCCGGACACCAAGCAGCCCAAGATATATCGCGACGCCATCGAGCCCAATCTCAAGCCCGGCAAGACTTTGATGTTCGCGCACGGCTTCAACATCCGCTTCGGTACGATCAAACCGCCTGCCGGTGTTGATATCTCTATGATCGCTCCAAAAGCCCCTGGTCACCGCGTTCGCGAAGTCTTCACCGAAGGCGGCGGAACACCCGCGCTCCTGGCGGTCGAACAGGATGCCAGCGGTACCGCGAAAGCACTTGCTCTCGCTTACGCCAAGGGACTCGGCTGCACGCGCGCCGGCGTTCTGGAAACGACTTTTACCGAAGAGACTGAAACCGATCTTTTTGGCGAACAGGCGGTACTCTGCGGCGGCGTGAGCGAATTGATCAAAGCGGGCTTCGAAACACTCACGGAAGCAGGCTACCAGCCCGAGGTTGCCTACTTCGAGTGCATGCATGAGCTAAAACTCATCGTCGACTTGATTTACCGCGGCGGACTCAGCTACATGCGCTACTCCGTCAGCGATACTGCCGAGCAGGGTGATTATTCCGCCGGACCGCGCATCATCACCAAGCAAACGCGCGAAGAGATGCGCAAGATCCTTGCGGAGATCCGCAACGGCAGTTTCGCAAAGGCTTGGATCGAAGAGAATGAAAAGGGCTGCCCGAACTTCCTGGCCCGGCGTCAGCGCGAACAGCAACACGCCATCGAGCAACTCGGCCCCAAGCTTCGCGCCATGATGCCCTTCCTGCAGCCAGTGATCGCCCCCGGACTCGAGAACAAAGCGGCCGCGTCGAAGAAATAACCTTCGCATGGCTTACTTGCGCATCCTTAATTCAGCGAATCGAACCCTGGTTGACACTAGGCAGAAATTGGGCAATCCTCTCGCGTCATGAAAAGCAAACAGGCCCCGTCTCTGGCAACCACGCCGCATCTCGCTGAACGCATCGATCAGCTCAGCATCAAGCGCCAGGAAATTATCCGGCCGATCCTGGAGCACCCGCGCGAATACGTGCTCCTCAGCGTGCGCGCCATGGCGGCGCGCCTTCAGACTGATCCCGCAACGATCGTCCGCATCGTCCGTGGGCTCGGATTCGGCAGCTACCGCGAGTTTCAACCTCATTTGCACGAGCTTTCCCTCGCCTATGCTACCTCCCTGGACACGATGCAGTCCGGTGGCCGCGATGGGAACATGCCTTCGCATGTCCGCGACTCGCTTGAGCAGGACTTGAAAAACTTGCAGGGCCTGAAAAACAGCCTCGACGCAAAGCGTCTCGTCTCGTTGGCAAAACGCTTTTACGAGGCTCGCCGCGTCGTTTTGCTCGCCGGCGACCTGGCCGTCCAGCTCGCGCACTACCTCGAGTATCAGATCAGTCTGCTGGGTCTGCCGATTTTTGCCGCCACCTCCGCGGGCAGGGTCTTACATCTCGTCCGCTCCGTTACCAAGCAAGACTTGGTAATTGCCATCAGCTTCGGCCGCGGACTTCGCCAGACCATCGAGGGGGCCCAGCAAGCGCGAGTTCGTGGCGCTTATTGCGTCGGTATCTCTGACACCTATGTTTCTCCCTTGGCTCGCGAATGTGACGAAATCTTCCTGGCCTCGGTCGAGTCAACTTCTTTCGGCGCCTCTTATGCCGCTCCCGTAGCCCTGTT
Source organism: Candidatus Acidiferrum sp. (assembly GCA_041495665.1). Lineage (GTDB taxonomy): Bacteria > Acidobacteriota > Terriglobia > Acidiferrales > UBA7541 > Acidiferrum. The sequence goes on along the minus strand of JBGQDD010000252.1, from coordinate 2,489 downwards.
GAATGCCATCCTCGCGGCTGTCGGTCAGTATCGTCGAACGCAAACGCTCGCCTTGGCGAAGGAAATCGCCGAAGAGCAGCGCAAAGGATTTCGCTGGTATACGACCTGAGACGAGCCTCGTTCAGGTGACGCTGCTAGCAAACGCCATTGGGAAGAGAACGCTATCGACCCACCCGTCGAAGTCTCTCCTCGGAGCGCAACCAGCTCTCCGTTGGCATCGACTACACCATCGTGAACGGCCAGGTCGAATTCGATCACGGGAAGCTAACGGGTTCCGCGGCGGGCCGCATCTTGCGTGGTCGCGGGTGGCACCCAGAAGCTCCCTAAATTTGGTGTTTCCATGAAGAAAATCTACGCGGGTACCTCGGGTTGGGCGTACACGACTTGGAAGCCCGGCTTCTACCCTGCAAAGCTCAGTTCCGCCAAGTTCCTGAACTACTACGCCAGCCGTCTCAATTCCGTGGAAGTCAACTACACGTTTCGAAGCGTGCCGACCAAGAAACTTCTCAAGGATTGGATTGCTGCAACACCGCCCGGCTTCAAGTTTGCCGTCAAAGCGCACTATGCGATCACGCACATCAAACGTCTCCGCAAAGCTGCGCGGGTGACCTCGAGATTCATCGCTTCGTTGATTCCTTTGCAAGTGGCCGGCAAGCTCGGCCCCGTGTTATTCCAGTTGCCCCCGAACCTGAAATGTGATTTGTCTCTTCTTACGGATTTCCTCGCGGGATTATCGCAAGACGTACGCAGCGCATTTGAATTTAGACACGATTCTTGGTTTCGAGACGACGTGTTCGCCAGTCTGCGCAAAGCAAGAGTGGCGCTATGCCTCGCGGAGAGCGAAAAACTGGAAACGCCCCACGTTCACACAACGGATTTTTCCTATTTGCGCATGCGGAAGGAGGAATACTCAGCCAAGGCTCGGAAGTCACTCAAACGGAAGATTCTAAATCTCGCCCAAGAAGGTGAAGTCTTTGTCTACTTCAAACACGAAGAAACCCCGGAAGGCGCTTTGTACGCAGAAGAACTGCTGTAATTGATCAATACTCAATTTGCAGAAGCCAGTGTAAAACTCTCAGCTCAGTGCGGTCTTCCCCATCTCTGCCACGCGCCGCTCGTAAGTCATTTCCACCAGGCCGTGCTTCCCGTAATAGCGCAACACGATTTTATGTCCCGGTGCGATCCTCGCGCGGGCCTTGATCAGGGAATCCGAAAGCTCCACCCATTCCCCATTCACGAGATAGCTTCCTTCCCAGCCGCGCAGTTCGAAACGCCCATCGTTCTTTAGGATCAGCGGCGCCGCCTTGCACGGAATCACTTTCCCGCGCATCTTCGCCTGGGCGCATTGGTAGCGCCCGGAAACATCCACGGTTTGCGCTTGGCTTTGCGGCGTGAGGAAAAGTACGACGGCAGCAGTCGCGATGCAACGCGCCAGCGTCAAACCCACCCGGGCATACCCCATCGGGATCTCCACATCAAGGTCGCTTCGCTGCGGGCGGCGGACCCTGGCCATTGGTACAGGTGCAATTCACCAACCAACGAGCTTTGCCGTAAGCCTCTTATTTGTAATCACTTACAAAGTGGCCAACCGGCCATGGATAATCCCGGGAGTACAATACTTCCCCTCCAACTGCCCCCGAGGGAACTCTTTTGCACCGTCGGAAGGGGGCACTTTCCCCTCCAAATCCGGTACGGAGCCCTATTCGAAAGGCAGTTCCGCCACCGCCTGACCATCCTTTCGGGGGTCCGAAGCCCCGTAATTCACCCCCGCCGAAAAATCCCTCATGACCGCTTGCCCTCCGCCCATGCCGCTGGAAAATGTCCCCTTCACCTCGATCTTGTGGCCTTTGCTCGTCAACTCATTCCGCACATTTTGCCCGAAGCGGTTCTCCATCATCACGTCGCAACCGCTAAACGTGTGCTTGCTGAACCGCGGCGCCTCCAGCGCCGCTTGAATATTCATTTTGAAGTCCACCAGATTCGCAACGAATTGCGCGTGCGCCTGCGACTGGTTCCAGCCGCCCATGATCCCAAACGCCACGCGCACATCTCCCTTTTGCGCAAACGCCGGAATGATCGTGTGCAACGGCCTCTTTCTCCCCGCCAGCGCATTTGGTGAATTTGCATCCATGCTGAAGAGTCCGCCGCGATCGTGCAGCGCAAACCCCGTGCCGGCGGCAACGATGCCCGATCCAAAAGCCTCGTAGTTGCTCTGGATGAGCGACACCATGTTTCCCTCGCGGTCGACGACGCTCAAATACGTCGTGTCGTTCCCAACGGGCATTTCCCCCGCCGTCGCGTCGCAGTTCGCCTTGTCTGCGTCAATCAACTTGGCCCTCTGCGCCGCCCATTCTTTCGAAAGCAGCGTCGCCACGGGCAGCTTCTGTTTCCTCGGGTCGCCGATGTATTTCGCAAGATCCGCATACGCCAGCTTTTTCGCCTCGATCATGGCGTGCAGCGCTTTCATCGAGCCAAAGCCCCAATCCTTT
>JBGQDD010000251.1:0-5377 GCA_041495665.1 Candidatus Acidiferrum sp. | reverse complement strand
TCGTAGCTCATCATGCCGAATTCTTTGGGATCGACTTTAATCTGGCGGAGGTCGGCGGCACGGATGGTGTCGTGCGTGATGGGGACCTCGTAGGATTTGCCGGTGCGATTGTCGGTGATGGTGAGCGTTTCGCGGGGCGTGGTGAGGCTCTCTGACTTTCTCGTCGTCGTTGCGGACAGTGGGGAATCCATTAAAAATCCTCGGAGGCCGCGGAGCAGTTGCCGCGCTTTCCTTATCACTGTACACCAAAGGGGGTGCCGCCGGAAACTGGCCGAAGGGGCGGTGCAAAGCGAGCAATTTCAAAGAGTTGATGGAAGGGCAGGGGCGCGGGGTGAGGGGCAACTATACCTCTTGACAATTGTCGTGATAACGAGTATTATGCACGTGTAAGACCCAGGAGGTGGGCCATGATGGATATCCGCAAGAGCGACGAACGCGGGCACGCGAACCACGGCTGGCTGGATTCGCATTTCACATTTTCGTTTGCCGAATACTTTGATCCAGAGCACGTGCAGTTTCGCACACTGCGAGTGATGAACGACGACCGGGTCGCGGGGGGCGGTGGTTTCCCGAAGCACCCTCACCGGGACATGGAAATCGTGACGTACGTGCTGGAAGGCGCACTGGAGCACAAGGACAGCATGGGCAACGGGTCCGTGATTGCGCCGGGTGACGTGCAGTACATGAGCGCAGGGACCGGCGTGGCGCACAGCGAATTCAATGCGTCGAAGACGGAGCCGGTGCACCTGTATCAAATTTGGATGCTTCCGGAAAAACAGGGACTCAAGCCCGCGTACGATCAGAAGAACTTCAGCGAAGCCGAAAAGCGCGGGAAGCTGCGGCTGGTGGCTTCACCGGATGGGCGCGATGGCTCGTTGAAAATCCGCCAGAACAACGAACTGTACGCGACGGTGCTGGGCGCGGGCGAAACGGTAAAGCACGAACTGAAGAAAGACAGGCATGCCTACGTGCAGGTGGCGCGGGGCAGCGTCAAGCTGAATGGCACGCCACTTGAAACAGGCGATGGCGCGGCCATTTCCGCGGAAAAGGCCGTCGAGCTCACCGGTGTACAAGACGCTGAGGTGTTGCTATTCGACCTGGCCTAAGAACGAAACCGACCGACCAAGCGCGCAGGGAAACTCTCCCTTCTGCGCGCTTGGTTTCTTATCCCGATGTTCCCGGCCGCGGCTTCTGTAGAACTCGCGCATGAAGCTGGCACGGGACTCGGTTCAGGCGCTGGGCATGCCGAGCGGCTGAAACGCCGCCTTGAACTTTGGTTTGCGTGCGGCGTAGAGAGCGTATCCGGCGCCGACCAGCGCAAAGACAAGGGACAGCACTCCGCTTCCTGCACTCTCAATTTCCCAGAGATGCGACAGGACCGCCCCCAGGAGCTTGCTGGAGAACGGCGCGTTCTCGTGCTTCATTATGGCTAGCGTATAGAAAATTGCATCGCCGAATAAGACGCTCGCAACAGTGAAAATTAGAACGATTACTTGCGCGAAGCGTGTCACTTTCCCCGTTCCTTTCAATACGCCGCCTGCCACGAAGTACCCGATCAAAATCGCGCCATATAGGAAAATGCGGTTGATGGCGTAGGCCACCAGCCCCCACGCGAGTCCGCCGAGCACCGCCGCGCCGATACCCAGCACCAACCCATTGGGATAATTCGGCACGATCGCATCGTAGTTGATGGCTGCCTGGTCCAACTCATGATGTACTTTCTCCTGGCAGCCCGGACAGATGAAAATCGGCAGGCCGTTCATCAGTGTCAATGTGGAAGTGGACGAGGAGGCGCAGTGCTCGCAGCGTCCGTCAAAGCCCTGCGCAACGGGCTTGATGGATTCCCGTAACGCATCCGCCAGCCGGGCGACATCTTCGGCCTTGGGCTTCGTGAACGAATACTTCCATTCCCACCTCAGGAAATCATTCCCGACCTCGGCGAGCTTGCCATGTTTTTTGGAAACCACCGTGCTTTGACTCACTGCCAACTTGACCTGTTCCGGATGCTCCAGCTTCTTGAAGCGCAGCAAAATGACAAGCTTTGCTTCGCGGCTCCGCAGGAATCCAATCACGGTGACGTATCCGTCGCGCGCGCCGATGACACTTCCTGATTTTCTGCCCCAGGGTCCTTGAAGCGGATAGTGCTGGAGTCCCGTGATCGTGGCAATCTCCTTCAGATAGTCGTTTTCATTCACGCGGATTGACTCCTTTCTCTCCTCTTGCCGACAGAGCAAAACTAGCCCGGGCTTCAGTAATCATCCGTGAAATTGCGACATCCTCGCCCCGTCGAGCGCAGAAGTCAAGCGCGGGGCAGGTATGGAGCAAATAGAAATGGATGAGGCCCAGGAATTGCTTTTCGATTCGGAAAAGAAATCAAAAAAGCGGAAGCCCGCGAAAAGCGAAAACTCATGGGTCCTCTATAATTTGTGCAAATGCTTATCAGCCGCGGGTGCGTTGAAATTCGAGCATGAAGCTGGTTAAGGCTGCGACGGCTTCGAGTGTGACGGCGTTGTAGAGGGAGATGCGCATGCCACCCACGGAGCGATGGCCAGGCGTGCCGACCAGGCTGGCCGCGGCGGCTTCGGCGGAGAACTTCTTTTCGATGGAGTCGTCTCCCCCTGCTACGCGAAAAACAACGTTCATCTTCGAGCGTGAGCTCTTCTCGACCGGGCAACGGTAAAAACTACCGCTGGTTTCGATGGTGTCGTAGAGGAGCTTGGCTTTAGCCTCATTGCGCTTTTCCATTCCCTGAACTCCGCCTTCGGATTCGATCCATTCCAGCACCAGACCCACGATGTAGACCGCGAAAGTCGGGGGCGTGTGATAGAGCGACTTCTCCTTGATATGCGTGCGGTATTGAAGAAGCGTAGGGAGATTCTTGTCGGCGCGCTCCGCCAGATCCTTTCGAACGATCACAATGGTGACACCCGAGGGCCCCAGATTTTTCTGGGCGCCGGCGAAGATGACGCCGTACTTTTTCACAACGAGGGGGCGCGAGGCGATATCGGAAGACATGTCCGCGACAAGGGGGACGTTGCCAGTTTCCGGAAGGGTGGTCCACTGCGTGCCTTCGATGGTGTTATTGGTGCAGATGTGGACGTAGGAGGCGTCCGGGGAAAATTTCATTTCGTCGCGGCGGGGAAGACGCGCGAATTTTTCCGCTTCGGTGGAGGCCGCGATATGATGAAGGATACCTTTCTTCAGTTCACCGATAGCTTTGGCGGTCCAGGTGCCGGTATGGAGGACGTCAACGGGCTTTCCAGGCAGGCAGAGGTTCATCGGGGCCATGGTGAATTGCATGCTGCCGCCGCCTTGGACGAAGATGACCGCGTAGTCGTCCGAGATACCAAGGAGATTCCGGAGCTTCCGTTCCGCGTCCGCGTTGATGCTTTCAAATTCAGGTGAGCGGTGGCTCATCTCCATGACCGACATGCCACTGCCGCGCCAGTCGAGGAGTTCTTCGCGGATTCGTTCGAGGACCGGAAGAGGAAGCGCCCCCGGTCCTGCGTTGAAATTGAAAATGCGCTTGGCGGCTGGTGCGGAAAGCATGGACGAAGTCACGACGGGGAATCCTCTCTGATCAAGAATGGCAGCGCGGCAGGGGCCGAGAATCGCTGCGAACTTAGCAATCTAGAATAACAGAAATCGCCGAGGCGTCCGAACTGCGCTGGGTCTGCGCACAAAACCGCGCGGCTGATATCTCCAGATGGCTAAGGCAGCAAGTAACAGCAAACCGAAGCGCTCTCACGCACCTGTTTGCGGTTGTGAAATTGAGCAAAGTCCTCTTGACTTAGTGGGGTCCCTACAAGCAAAACTAGTAAAGCTGCCTTCCCCCAGGGGCTTGAAAAAAGCGGGAATGCGCCTCCTCTCCCCGCGCTGGCGCGCTCGCTGGAACTACTTAAGGAGCAGATTGAACGCACCGCTCGCCAATGCAGGGCGCGGTTCCCGGCGGCAGTTCGAGCTATCGATCGGCTGCGTGCCCCTCCGCCTGCAAATGTCCGACGCGCAGCTTTTTGGCGCGGCATCGGCGCGCTACGCCGCGTTTACGGATGCCGCCGCACAGCCGATCACGATCACGCTGAACGATGGGGCGCCTCCGGAGGGTACACTAGCGGACTTTGGGTATGAATTGGAGGGTGCAGCGCTCCGCGCTCTTTCCAGCGGGATTCGTTTCGATGGCGTCAGGAACCAATATGCGCTCGATTCCCTGCTACGTGTTCTCCTGAGCTGGAAGCTTCTCGACCACCACGGATTTCTGCTGCACGCGGCCACCGTCGTTCGGAACGGAAAAGCCTACATATTTACGGGCAGGTCGGGCGCTGGGAAGAGCACGGTGGCATCGTTGTCGCCGGAAGGAAGCGTCTTGACTGACGAAATCTCGCTGATTCGCCGGGAAGATGGAGCGTGGCGCGCGTACGGAACTCCTTTTTGGGGCGAGTTCCGCGCCGCTGGATCAAATACCAGCGCTCCTGTGGCGGGGATTTTTCGCCTTCTGCAGGCCGCAGAAAACCGGGTGACGACACTCCGCCCGGTGGCGATTCTTCGCGCCCTCCTGCCGAATGTGCTTTTTTTCTCTGCCGAAGCGGGAGCCACCCGACAGCTTCTTGAAATTCTGAGTCGGGCCGCGCTGGAAATACCCGGTTACAACCTGGCATTTCGCAAAAACTCGACGTTTTGGGAGGTTCTTCCCGCATGAGCACTCCAGCCGCTGTTTCTTGGCAGAAAAATCCGGCCCTGGCATGGAGAGAAATTGACGACGAAACCGTCATCATTTCGCCGAATGACAGCGTGATGCATGAGCTCAACGATACGGGAAGTTTCCTCTGGAAGAACATTGATGGGAAGAAGTCGGCGACGGAACTTGCGGACCTGCTGGCTGAAAATTACGAAGTCACGCCGGACATCGCGTTATCCGACACCCAAGCGCTTTTGGAAGAGATGTCTTCACGGAAGCTCGTGGTAACAGTCCCGGCGGGAGGCGGAGTATCGCCTTGACCGCGACTTTAGCAGCGGGCGCCACGCCCGTGATGGATCGTCTGATCTCACGCACCGTGCAAAAGCACCGGCCGCTCAGCGTGCATTTCGATTTGACCTACCGCTGTAACGAGCGCTGCGTGCACTGCTATCTGGATCATGACGACCATGGAGAACTGACCACCGCCGAGTGCCTAAAGGTGCTGGATGATCTGGCGCGCTCGGGGGCGCTGTTTTTGACGTTCAGCGGCGGCGAAATTTTTCTGCGCCCGGATCTTTACGAAATTTTGGCCGCCGCGAGACGCCTGCATTTCGACATCAGCTTGAAGAGCAACGCCTTGCTGGTCACGCCGGAACGCGCGGCGCGGTTGCGCGAGTTTGGCGTACGGCGCGTGCAGATCAG
>JBGQDD010000250.1:0-5382 GCA_041495665.1 Candidatus Acidiferrum sp. | reverse complement strand
GTTGGCCCTGAGTAATCTTCAGCTTGCCGGTGACAACCTTCAGGTCGCCCTGGAGATCGGTGCTGGCCTTTTCGTCCTGAGCAAGGCGGTCCTTCAAGGAGGACATGTCTTGCTGTACAGCCTGTTGCGTCGTTTTCAACTGCGCCGCAACCGACTGCTGGGTGGCATCAAGCTTCGAAGAGGCATTCCAGCCAAAAGCCAAACCACCGATGGCGATTAAGCCCAAAACGATTACAGCTGGTAGCGTCCAGGCTGGTGATTCCGTACGCGTTTCCACAATTCTTTCATCTGACATAGTCAATCTTTCTCCTCACCCCAATTTGGGGAAATGCCGTGTTCATCGGCACGTAATAAAGAGATTGCATGCACGAAGCCAAAGGAGGAAAAGCGAAGGTTGCGGTAAGTGATAGAGGGATGGACGGTTGTGGGGGATCCCAAAGGGAGAGGCAGTACTAGTCCTAGCAAAGTTTACGCGAAGAGAGAGCGAACAGCGGATTTTTTGCTTGGCGAGGGATCAGTCGAATTGGATTCCAAGATTTCGCAGGTCGGATTGGAGCTGTTCAGGCGATTGGAAGACGATCCCGGTCATTCCCAGGCGTTGAGCGGCCTCCGCATAGGCGGCAATGTCGTCAATATAAACGGTTTCCTCAGCCCGGACCTTGCAGGCCTTGAGCGCTTCGCGGTAGATGAGCGGGTCGGGCTTGCTCGCGCCGACGCGGTACGAGTAGATACGAACGGGAAAAAAGCGGAAGAAGGGGAAGCGCGCCTCCTCATGGGACATGTGGATGGGGTCGGTATTGGAAAGGAGTGCGAGGCGGTAGTTCTTGGAGAGCTTTTCCAGGAACGATTCTGAATGGATCGGCGTGGGGTCGAGGGCGCGATTCCAGACTTCGCTGAATTGCTCGAAAGTGAGCGAGGCAGCAAGACGTTTGGCTAGATGAAGGTGCCAGTCGTGGGGAGTAATGCGCCCCTCCTGCCAATCGAGCCAGAGGGGGTCGTTTTCGATCGCGGACCACACATCGCGAGGGGTTAGCGAGAGGCCGGAGGCCAGCCCGTCCATGGCGCGGGAAATGTCCACGCGAATCAGGACACGGCCGATATCGAAGATGATGGCCCGGAACTTAGCGGCTGCCACAGTCTATTCACCTTCTGGATGGGAAGTCGCGCCGGAGTCCCGGTCATCGGTAGCGCTGAACTTATGCCTGGCGCGATAGATGCTGATGACCGCGGGAAGCACGGAAACCACGATAACGACGGCAATAACGTAATGGATGCGCTCGCCAATGTTCGGGACCGAGCGGCCCAGCGAGTAGCCGCCGAGAATCATGGCGCCGACCCAAAAAACCCCTCCAACCATGTCGAAGGCCAGGTAGCTAAGGTAGGGCATTTTTGCCGCACCGGCGACCGGCGGGCAGAACGTTCGAACGATGGGAATGAAACGCGCGAGGATGACGGCCCGACCGCCATATTTTTCATAGAAGTCATGAGCGCGTTGAAGATGGCTGCGGCGAAAGAAGAAAGAATCTTCACGGCGGTATAGAGCTGCGCCGGCCGAGCGGCCAATCCAGTAGCCAATCTGATCGCCCGCGATGGCGCAAAACATGACGGGCAGGAGCAGCCACTTCAGGGGAATGACGCCGGCAGCGGAGAAAATTCCGGCGGTCACCAGCAGGGAATCACCGGGAAGAAAAAATCCTACAAAAAAACCGGTTTCGACGAAGACGACCGCGCAGATGAGCGGCGCGCCGCCCGAGCGGATTAGCTCCTTGAGTCCTTCTGGGTTGTAGAGCGAGTGGAAAAAGTGAAGGATGGCGTCGAGCACTCGGTGTTGATCCTCGCGGCGGATGAATGAAGTGAATCTGTTGCGGGCGCGGGAACGAGCGCGCGCGAGCGCAAACTCGTAAAAGCACCCAGCCCTATACGGTAGCAGAAAACTCCAACATCCTCTCCACATTCATGCCAGAGAAGGAGTGGAACGGTGAGAGCTGCAAGCCAGATGCTGATGCGAGTCATCAGTGCGCCTCCGCGAGCCAGAGATAACTTTTGTCTTCCGCTTCGAGCCGTGCCTGGAGATGCTGAGCGGCGTCTTCCTGCTGCCCCAGCAGCTTTTCAATACGCGGGAGAGCGCGGAGCGCGGCAGCGGCGCCCGCAGCGATAGCTTCTTCGGCGCGGTGGAAGTCGTCCCAGGCCAGGGATTGCACGTCGGGCCGGAGGACCAGGTCGGCGTGACGTTCCCAAACTTCAAGCTGGTGCTTTTGCGCCGCGCTCACCGCCCGGCTGACGACCTGAAAAATGTTCGTGGGGGCGCCGCGGTGGCCGTCCTGCAGGCCCACGGAGACACCAATCACTACAGTCGCACCAAGGTCGCGGGCGGCGCGCGTCGGCACCGGGGCGACGAGCCCACCGTCCGCAAGACACCGCGTGCCAATCTCGACCGGTTCGAACAAGCCCGGGAAAGCGCAACTCGCGCGGATGGCGTCCACCAGATTGCCTTGCGTGAACACCACGGGTTCGCCGGAAGTCAGGTCCGTGGCTACCACCGCAAGAGGAATGCGCAGATCTTCAAACTGGCGCGACTCGAAAACGCGTTCGATCAGATTCTCAAGACGCTGATTGCTTGCCAAGCCGAGCCGGGAGACGCGCCAACGGGCGATGTCCCGGAAGCGGAGGGTACGGCAAGTCTCAATGATGCGCGCAAGAGGCGCGCCACTGGCGTAGGCAGCGCCCAGGATGCTGCCCACGCTGGTTCCGGCGATGTGAGAGATGGGGATGTGGTTCTGTTCGAGGACTTGCAGAACGCCGAGATGTGCGAAGCCGCGCGCGAAACCTCCGCCAAGCGCGAGACCAATGCCTGCCCGGTTGGACATGGTGGCTGCACTTTCGTTCAGTCTCTTGCGCGAAGCGTGCCCGTGCCTCGTCATACCCGCAGGATCGCAGGGAAAGCATCCTTGTCCTATGGTTCGCGCGTCCCGAAAAAACAGTACTTCCGTACTCGGATGGAAATTGCGCGTGAATCGATGCTGGCTTCATTGACAGTACCTTCTTACTAGTCCGCTACCCTCTCTGTACCATTGTGAGCGGCAGCCCCTTGCGCGATTCTCTCTCCCGTCAGGCTGAATCACTGAGGGGGCCAAGAATGGACAGTGGGTTCAAAGCTTGGGTCGGTCATCCGGTGGTCCTGCAGGTGGCGCTGGGAGATATCAAGGTGCCGCTGCGCGGGAAACTGCTGAAAGACGGTGGGGAAACTGTACGGATGCGGATCGGCGAAGGCTGGGACGTGGACATCTATAAGGCCATGATCGTGGCTGTTGAAGAAGACTCGATGGTTCTACTTCCTGCGTGAGGGGGATCGCCATGAAAACACAAGAGCTCAAATACGTAACCCGGCGCCGCGCGGCGGTGCTTTTGGGTCTATCGGAAATAGAATTGAACCGCATCTCGAGCGAATCGGGATTCGGACACAAAGAAGTCGCAGGCGAACAGGAAGAGACGTATTTCACCTACGAAGAGTTGCGACAAATCTGCATGCTGGCCGTACACCAGGTGCACTAGACAAAAACGAGTTTCCTCCGGCCCCCCTCAGCAATACCCCCACCCCGGGTCGCTCCCCCCAGCGATCCGGGGTTTTTCTTTTCGCTGAAGATCCCAGCTGGTCGACCTGCGTTCGGTGAATCGGTCTAGAAAACCTTTGACAGACAGAGTCCACGCGGAGAGACTTAGCGCCGCACGGGAGGGACGTCGAGTCCAATGTCACGCTCAATCGTTCGTAGATCGCGGAAGTGGGCAGCGGCGGCGCTATTTCTGGTTGCCGCAGTCGGAATGTCTGCAGGAGGCGGCACAAGCAACGGAAACGAAACCTATGACCTGGTCATCGCGAACGGGCGAGTGATGGACCCGGAATCGGGGCTGGATGCGGTGCGCAACGTTGGGATTCGCAACGGAAAAATCGTGGCGATTTCGAGCGGACCTCTCGAAGGGAAGAAGACGATTGAAGCGCGGGGCCTGGTTGTCGCGCCGGGGTTCATCGATCTGCATGAACATGCGCAAGAGCCAAGAAATTACGAGTTTCAGGCGCACGACGGTGTGACAACGTCGTTGGAGCTGGAAGTTGGCACCGCGGACGTCGACGAATGGTATGCACAGCGGGAAGGAAAAGCCCTCATCAACTTCGGCGTGTCGATCGGGCATATTCCCGTGCGGATGAAAGTCATGAAAGACCCGGGCGGCTTTTTGCCCGTTGGCGACGCTGCACACCGCGAAGCCACGCCCGCGGAATTGACGCGGATCTACAATGACATCGAGAACGGCCTGCGGCGCGGCGCGCTGGCCGTTGGGATGGGCATCAACTACACAGCTGCCGCAACGCACGACGAGATCCTCGATGTGTTCCAACTGGCAGCAAGACACGGCGCGCCGGTGCACGTACATCTGCGGCATGCAGGATTGCAAGAGCCGGGGACGGGTCTCGTCGGGCTCGAAGAGGTCGTCGCTGCCGCTGTGTCCACGGGGGCGCCGCTCCACGTTGTGCACATTACCAGCATGGGACTGAAGAATACGCCGCGGCTGATCGCGATGGTGAAGGGCGCGCGAGAGCGCGGACTCGACATCACGACGGAGTGCTATCCGTATACGGCCGGGAGCACCTGGCTGGAGTCAGCAATTTTTGATCCCGGATGGCAGGAGCGGCAGGGCATCACGTACAAAGACGTCCAGTGGGTGAACACGGGCGAGCGATTAACGGCGGAGACGTTTGGAAAATACCGGAAGCAAGGAGGCACCGTCGTCATTTTTTCGATTCCTGAAGAGGCCGCACGCACGGCGGTCGCAGACCCGATGATCATGATTGCTAGCGATGGTGTGCCCGTCACCGGGCCAAAGGTGCATCCGCGTGGGCAGGGAACGTTTTCGCGGGTTCTAGGGCATTACGTGCGGGAAGAAAAGGTATTGGATTTGATGACGGCGCTGAAGAAGATGACGCTGATGCCGGCGCAGCGGCTGGAGAAGCGTGCGCCGGTATTTAAGGACAAAGGACGAATTCGCGTGGGGGCAGATGCCGACATTACCATGTTCGATGCGAATCGCATCATTGATAAAGCAACGTATGAAAACCCGTTGCAATACTCGGAGGGGATTCAGTTTGTGTTTGTCAACGGCGTTGCGGTCGTCAAGGATGGACAACTTGTTGATGGAGTTTTCCCCGGCCGGGCTGCGCGAGCGCCGGTTTCGCAGTGACCCGCAGGAATCCCGCTTCGAACTCTCATGACGCCGCGCAGGATTCAGAAAAGAGCATGATGCCAACCGCCCGGAAGTGCTATATAGTACTGCGCGCAACTGCCTTGTGGAGAAAGGTCGCACTTTGACACTCGCCGCCTCGGATTGGGC
>JBGQDD010000249.1:0-5383 GCA_041495665.1 Candidatus Acidiferrum sp. | reverse complement strand
CACGCGACGCCCGAGAAAGGCGGAGTACCGAGCCATCCTGCACTCAGTGTCCGGGTGGGGTAGTAACAGGGTCAATAGTACGGAAGGCCCCCCTACCAAGAGCTGTGGAAAAGTGAGGCAACTGCCGGAAAAAACCAACAAGATAAAAATGCAATGGAGAAGCCGCGGAAAACATTAGGATTCGCAAATAGTTCGACTGCCAGGATAGAGATCAACGGCGGGAAAGTTTGACGGTGCCGCGGCTGGATTTTTCCAGCGCGCTGGACTGCAGGTAGGATTTCGCGCGCGCGTCGCCCTTCAGATAGGCATCCCAAAAGGCGAGAGAGGCGGAATTGGTGTAGTCGAAGATGGCTCCGCCCTGCTCGGAGTGGCCGGACAGACCCGTGCTCGGCGTGATGAAGGACTTGTGCTCGGCGCCTTCGATGAAGAGATGGTACTTGTCACCGGGCTGGCTGCGGTCAAAAGGAGTTTTGTGCCAGGCGGAACTGGCGACGGGGCCGAGGCTGTCGAGCGAGCCGGTCATGCCCATGTAGGGCAGATAGATTCGATCGAAGGAGTGATCGTTCAATCCGAACTGCCCGGGCCCTTGCGGCGAAAGGCAAAGAACGGCTTTCACGCGAGGATCGGCAAAATTTCTGGCGGAATGGCCGGGAAGATCGATGAGCGCACCGGCGATGGCTTCCGCGGTGTAGGAACCCATGGAATGCCCACCGACGCCGATGCGATCCGCGTCCAGCTTTCCCGCGAGGCCGGGGATGCGGTTCTCGAGTGAGTGCAGCGCATCGAGAACGTAAGAGATATCCAGCGGGCGGCTTTCCCAAAGTGCGGGCTTTTGCAGGGCGTCGCGAATGGCTTGCGGGAAGCGGATATTTTCCTCTCCCTGATTGCGGCGCTGCACGGCGGAGTCATCGTGGGTGGGCTGGATGGTGACGTAGCCGTAGGTCGCCCAGTGGCGCGTGAGGCCGTCGCAACAGGTCTGCGAGCCTCCGGCGCCGTGCGAAAAGACGATGATCGGGTACTTCCCCGAATCCTTGGGATAAAAAATTCGAACGTGCACGTCTTTGCTGCGCTTCGCGTCGTGGAGGACGAGGTCTTCGACTTCGGAGACGGTGTAGGGACCTGGCGCCAACTCGTAGCCCTTCGCGTCAGTCGAGCGGGAAACGGGAGTGGCGGACGGAGCGGCGGCCGCTGGATGGAGCCCGGGAGGCGGGGCGGAGAAACCAGCGCCGCCGGTCGGACGAGTAATGAAATAGGCGGTAGCCAGGCTCAGAACGGCGATCAGAAAAACATTGTTGATCCGGCGAATGGCGCGGCGGCGGCGCGTATAGCCTCGCGGGAGAGAAGGAAAAAATCTCCGGGCATGTGCCGTGGGGGACATAGCGCGTTTGAAATTCGCTGAATTTTCAGCAGACAGGGTTACAAACCCAGTCCGAATCAATAAGTTGCGGAACAGTTTTCGGATCGCTCTACCTCGAATGGCACTGCAAACCACCTTTGAGAGTGAACTTCGTTGACCAACCGGGAAAGCTCCCGAAGGCTTGGGCAAGCGTTACGTCTAATTCTCCGGTTGCGGACTGGAATCCACGCCCGATCAGAGGCTGGATGAAACTGTTCGGCGAGAGGGCATTTGTAATTGTAGCAAAGAAGAAGCCACTGCGCGCAGATCTTCGAGCGATTAGTAGTGGGTCATCTCTAACGACGCGCATCACCGCTCCGCAATCACCTGCGGCGCGAGGGAGCGTTAGGCGGCACGGTGGAGCTGGAAAACGGGTACTTCGGGGCGCACGTTGAAGCGGACGCGAAGCAGGTGGCCTACGCCACGGCTGATGTACAAGCGGCGGTTCCCAGACAAACTGAACTCGCCGGCGGTGTAGCGCCTATTGGTGACCGGCAAGAGCGGTGGCGGCAGGAATGGCGGCTTGCACTGGCCGCCATGCGTGTGGCCGGCAAGGATCCAGCCCTGGTAGCGGCCCCAGACTGGGTGGTCAGCGGAATCGGGGTTGTGGGAGAGAACGATGGTGGAAGGATCGGAGCCTTTCTGCGCGAGCAGATCGACGGGGCCGAAGCGCGGGCCCCATAGGTCATCGAGTCCGAGGAACTGCAGCCCGGCGACGGTGAGCGCTTGATTGCGGAGCACGGTGACGCCCGCGGCGCGCGCGCTCCCGGCAACCTGCTCGGCCACGTCGACCATCTGCCAGTTGATACCGTAATCGTGGTTACCAAGAATGCTGATGGTTGCGAGGCGGCCGTGGGGCGCATGCGCGAGAACGCGGCGCAACTGCTCGAACTGGCGCGGGCCGCGGTAGGTGATCCAGTCACCGGTGAAAACTACGAAGTCGGGGGCGAGCTCCTGAACTCTGCGGAAGGATTCAATGATGTAGTCATCGTCAACCTGGGGACCAACATGCAGGTCGCTGATCTGTGCGAGAGTGCGGCCCTCGAGTTCGCGAGGGAGACCCGAGATCGGTAGTACGGGGAAGGTGAATTCGAGCCAGTGAGGCTCGACACGCCAAGTGTAGAGCCCCGTCGCAAGCGCGCCTGCTCCTGCCGCTACAAGTGCTTGGAGCGCCCGACGTCGAGTCAGCGTTTTTGTCATTGGCGGTCGAACTCTTGTTCAGGCACACCGTCGATGGCGGTGTGGAGAAGTTCTCATCGTAAGAGCACTTATATTCTATCAGGCATGCAGCGGCCAGCTTCGAAGGCCGACGGGTGGACTTGTCTAGTCAGCCGTGTCTGGGCGGATACGGCGGCAAGTTAAGAAGAAGGCCCGGGGAGCGGAGAAGCGGAAGCGTCCGGGCGGAGGCGCCACATGCGGTCGGTGAAGATGACGATTATGGCGAAAAGGATGATGAGGGCAAAGGCCGGCGGATAGTAGGGGAGGACAAAGGGAAAAGTGTTCATGGCGGCGTGGAAGATGACCACGGTGAGCAGGTTGGCGCCGGAACGATTGTAGAGCCAGGTGAGGATGATGGTGATGGGGATGAGGAAGGCTACGCGGAGGAGCAGATATTGCTGCAGCGAGAAGCGGAAAGGCTGATGGAAGTCGAGCGGGGCGTGCCAGAGCGCCCAGGGAAGCCAAACGAGGAGACTGGCGACGAGCGGCGAAAAGCGCTGCTGTAGACGAGGAAGGAGGAATCCGCGCCAGCCGGGTTCTTCGAGGGCGGCAGTGAAAAGGAAATTGTTCAGAAAAAGGATGCCACCGGAGGCGGCAGAGAGCCAAACGGTGTCGCGATGTTGCGGCCACGTCAGTGGCACGTGGAAGAGATGCGCGATGGCGGCGGGGATGAGCAGAATGATCGGCCAGAAGAAAAACGCGGCGGCTTGCCAGCGCCAATTGCTCGGATGAACGAGGGTGTGGAGGAGTTCGCGGACGCCGCTGTCGCGCGTGAAGGCGCCGGAGAGAATCCACGCGGGAATCGCGGCCAGGAGTCCGACAAGTAGATAGTAGGAGACGGAAGGCGGAGCGTGGATGCCGCGGAGTTTGTCGTTGGCGACGTAAATGGCCCAGGCAAACAGCCAAAGTACGGCGAAAGATAGAAGGCGCGTGGGAAGCCGCTCGCCGGCGCCGTCCTGGCCACGGCGCGAAAGGAACACGGCGGCGAGTGCGGGGCCGGCAACACCGAACGCGGCAATATATTCTCCGCGATCCGGGCCCACGCCAAAATGCTGCGCGGTGATCCAGATCAGCCAGGACAACACATAGGCGAGGATAAGGTAGAGCCAGACTTGTCTCTTCATGTAGCGGGAGACATATCACCAAAAAGAGCAGACGGCAATTGGAGATATTAAAAGAGGCCGCGCGAGGCGGCAACAAAAGGTAGAATTCCCGGCGGAATGCGGGTCGCGGAGATGTGGGGAGGTGCATGTGAAAAGGCTTATGACTGTGGCGATGACAGTTGCCGGTGCGTTATCGGCGGGCGCGGTGGTGGCGCAGAAGCCGCCGCTGCTGCCGGAGAAAGATGTGACGGCGCTGGCGAATGAATTGAGCGGAGAGACCGCGAAGAGGAATTTGGAGGGGATTGCGCGATTTCACCGGCAGCGTGGATCGAAGGGATTTCACGAGGCGGCGGAGTTGGTGGCGGAGCGATTGCGGGCGTACGGGTTGAGCGACGTGGCGATTTTACAGTTTCCAGCCGATGGGAAGATTTTCTATGGGACGCAAAGGTCGCGGTCGGCGTGGGACGCGGAGGTCGGAGAGTTGACGGAGATCAACTTCGGAGGTCCGGTGCCTTGTGGGAAGGAAATGCTCGAGAAAGCAAAACCGGGATTTCTGGTGGATTGCATCACGGTTGACGTGCGGGCGCTCGCGAGCTACGAGGCGGAGCCGATTGTGTTGGCGGAGGATAGCGAGAGCGCGGACGTTACCGCGGACTTGGTGGATGTGGGAGAGGGAACGAAGGAAAGTGATTACGCGGGGAAGGGTGTGAAGGGAAAGATTGTGCTAGTGAGCGCGCAGCCGGGGGCTGTGCAGGATTTGGCGGTGGGAAAATTTGGGGCGGTGGGGATTGTGAGTTACGCGCAGAACCAAAAGACGGCGTGGTGGGGCGAGGACGAAAATTTGATTCGCTGGGGACACTTGGACACTTTTTCGCCGAACAAAACCTTCGCGTTTATGGTTTCGCTGAAGACTGCGCGAAGACTTGAGGAAACCTTAGGAAGAAAAGAAATGATTCGGCTGCATGCGGTGGTGAAAGCGGGGCAGCATCCGGGGAATTATGAGGTGGTGACGGCGACGATTCCGGGGGCGGATGTGAAGTTGAAGGAGGAGGAGATTGCGTTTTCGTGCCACCTGGATCATCAGCGGCCGGGAGCGAACGACAATGCGAGCGGGTGCGTGACGATATTGGAGGTGGCGCGGACGCTGCAAAAATTGATTGGCGAAGGGAAACTAGCGCGGCCGGCGCGGACGATTCGGTTTATCTGGCCGCCGGAAGTGGAAGGGACGATGGTGCTGTTGAATTCAGACTACGATAGCGTGCATCCACTTATGCTTAGCAAGAACTCCCTCAAAGAAGGGAAAGATGGCGAGATATTGGTCGAGCACTACGATTTAAAAGGAGGAACCGCGTTTCTGCCATTCTACAAGCGGATCAAGGCGGTGGTGCACATGGACATGGTGGGCGGGGGGCCGGAGACGAAGGCAGTGTTCCACGTGACACGCGGGCCGATGAGCTTGCCGAGTTTTGTGCATGACGTGGCGTGGGCGTTTGCGGAGTTTGTGAATGAGGAGTCTTACAGATTCGCGGCGACGGGTGAGGCGAAGTATCCGTTTGTGGCGCGGGAGGGCGGTGCGGAGCCGCTGCGCGCGGAGTATTCGGCGTACACGATGGGGAGCGATCACGATGTGTATCAGGATTCGTCGTTTGGGATACCGGCGATTTAT
>JBGQDD010000248.1:0-5386 GCA_041495665.1 Candidatus Acidiferrum sp. | reverse complement strand
GCGCGCGAGATCCGGGAACTTGCTGAACGCGAATCCCTCTCCTTGCAAATCCTCGAACTCGACGTCACGGAGGACGCCTCCGTGGAACGCGCGGTGAGCGAAGTGACCGCGAAGTGCGGCCGCATCGACGTGCTGGTGAATAACGCCGGCTACGGAATCATGGGCTTGGCGGAGACCGTGACGCTGGCGCAGGCGCAACGGCAATTTGACACGAATTTTTTCGGCGTCTTACGAATGAATCGAGCGGTTCTGCCAGCTATGAAACGCCAGGGGAGCGGATTGCTGCTGCACGTGAGCAGCGGAGCGGGACGCCTGGCGATTCCAGGGATGGGCTTGTATTGCGCCAGCAAGTTTGCGATGGAAGCGCTCGCGGAAGTCTATCGCTACGAACTGGCTTCGCTGGGAATCGATTCCGTGGTGATCGAGCCGGGCGCTTACGCCACGCCCATCATGGGGAAGCTCGAACGAGGAGAAGACCCCGGGCGCAAGAACGGATACGGCGAAATGGCGCAAGTTCCGGAAAAAATACAGGCGAAGATTGGAAGCTCGCGGGCCAATCCGCAGGAAATCGCGGATATCGTGCTGCAAATCATCGAAACGCCAGCGGGCCAGCGGCCCATGCGATATCGCGTGGGACCGGGCGGGCCGGGAGTGCAGAGGATCAACGCGCTCACGGACGAGATTCAAGTTCAGCTTCTCGAAGCATTCGGACTTACCGCGCTGGCGAAATTCAAGAAGCAATCCAGCGCGACGCAGAAACTTCGCCATGCGAACTCGTGACACGAAGAGAGCCGCGCGGCGCTACAGATTCGGATAGGATCTTCTTCCATACCCCATGCGATTGCCTGCGGCCATTTCAAACAAGCTCCGGTGCTGGTCGTTTTATATCTTTGGATGTTACCGGGGAACGGGCGGAAGACTGAAATACATCGCAGAAGACTGGAGCGAAGTGCGGCTGGATTTGCCGCTCACCTGGCGCACACGCAACTACGTCGGAACGATTTTCGGTGGCAGCATCTATTCCGCCGTCGATCCCATCTTCATGCTAATGCTGATTCGGCGGCTGGGTCCAGATTTCCTCGTGTGGGACAAATCGGCCACCATCCAATTCAAGAAGCCAGGCCGAGAAACTCTACATGCCCGATTCTTAGTTAGCGACGACGAATTGGCTGCGGTACGCTCCGCGCTGGAGTCGGAGCGCTCCATGGACCGAACCTATATCGTTGATCTGGTGGACGGCTCGGGAGCCGTCTGCGCCACGGTCGAAAAAATTATTCATATCCGGCGGCGCGAGCAGCGCCCTCCAACAAGTTAAGGCAACAAACCGAAGACGGCTACGCTTGTAGCCGTGCCGACGTAGACTTTTCCGTTGACGACCATGGGGGTGATGAATTTGTTGCCGCTGAAGTGGTCGCGGCTGTTTGCGGCCTGATTGGAGTTGTAGAGCTCGTTGGTAAGGTTCGTGGCGTCGTAGGCGAAGAGCTCCGCGCCGCTGTTCTCAATGGCCCAGACGATTCCGTTGATGGTCCCGTTGGCGGAGACGCTCGGCGTCGTCCCGGGATATCCGAAATGATGCGTGCTCTGCGATGAAGGAGCCGCCGCGAGTCTTGCGGTGGTTACGGGGAATGCTTTCAGCGCATCGCCAACCGCTCCGTAGTACACGGTGTTATTGAAAAAGGCGGGCATGGAGAAGACGCCGCCGCCCAACTGCCCAGAAATCTCCTGATAGATCTGATCCGTGCTCGCGTTGAACTTGCCCATGGAATCGCGGTCCACGACGTAGATGATCGAGTCTTTACCCGCACCGACGGATAGATGCCTCGTGTTGCCGCCCGAATCCGCAACGTCCAGGAGCAAGATTCCTCCGCCGGAACCGAAGTCGGTGTCGGCGTTCGATTCGGCGACGGTGTTGTGCGGCGTGAAATAGTCGGCGAGCTTGAGACCGCTGGAAGTGGAAAGTTTGACGAAACAGTTGCCGCAATTGCCGTTCGCAGGAAAACCGCTGGCGTTCAACGTGGTGTCGAAATCACCATTGCCCAGGATGAAGAACAGATTGCCGGCCGCATCGGCCGCGGGCGCGGTGCCGGCCATCCAGATGCCGCCTTCGCTGCCGTTCGGCACCAAATTCAGAACGCTGGTTTGCGCGAGCGTATCCGCGCTGAAAGCCATGACCCACGAGGTGTACGGACGAATATCGCAGTGAGAAGACCACGTGGTGTAAATCGTTCCGTTGATCTGCAGGAGACCGGGCCGCTCTTTGTATTGTTTTGGATCAAAGACCACGTTTCCGCCAGAGCTGTTGTCGCCCGTGCCGGGATACGTCGCCGTGATGGTCTGAGGCCCGCTGAAAAGCTGCGCGCCGGTGGACAAGTTCAGCGCATGCAAGTGCTGGAAATAACTTCCGCCGGAATTTTTCGACATGGCCACGACGTAAATGGCATTGCGTGCGCGATCGATGACCGGCGTCGCGGTGATGCCAATCTCCGGTGAGACCTGGCCGCAGCCGCGATTATCGCTGGTGGTTTCGCCGCTGCCTAGCGTGGTGGTTTTCCAGAGGAACGTGGAAGTTGTTCCGCTGACGGAGTCGGCGTCAAAGGCGTAGACGGAGCCGTGCTCGGTCGCGACGTAAAGAACATTTTTCTTTTGTGCGCCGATGGTGACCTGCGAAAGATACAACGGCTGAGCGTCGACGTGGCCATCGACGGTGAATTCGCCCTTTTTCCCGAATTGCGTGGAATTCACATTCGCGGGAGTCAGCGCCGTTTCGTTGAGATTCATGCCGGAGCGGCCGTTGTCGTAATGATAGGTGATCACGTCCACGCTCGAGTTGCTCGTGCCGGGATTGACGGTGAGCGAGGCGGAATTGCTGGTCACATTTCCGGCGGAGTTGCTGACGACCGCGCGGAAAAGTTCGCCGCTGTCGGCAGTGGTGGTGACCGGCGTGGTGTAGCTCGCCGCTGTTGCCCCGGAAATAACAGAGCCGTTTTTTTGCCATTGATAGGTTAGCGGCGCGGTGCCTGCGGCAACGACGCTGAAGGTGGCGGTCTGGCCCGCGGTGACCGTTTGATTGGCAGGCTGCGTGGTGATCGTGGGAGCGACAGGCGTGGAGTTCACGGTGAGCGTGGCCTGGCTGCTCGTCATGCTGCCCGCGCTGTTGCTGACGACCACGTCGAATTTGGCGCCGTTGTCGGCGGCGCTCGTCGCTGGTGTCGTGTAACTGTTCGCTGTCGCACCGCTGATGTTGACGGTATTCTTGCGCCACTGGTAAGAAATGGGGGCGGTGCCGCTAGCCGATACGCTGAACGTAGCTGCCTGGCCAGCCGTGACCGTGACGCTGCCAGGCTGAACCGTCAGCGACGGCGCGACGGGTGTGGTTCCACCGCCGGAATTCGAGTGGCCCGAGCAACCGGCCAGAGAAAACGCGGCCAGGACGGCCATCAGGTAATAAGCCAGAATCGTTCGGCGCACGAGCTACACCCCCAGATCGATTTGAGCGGCTGGACTCGGTGAAGCCGCAACTGTAGGAAGTGGCAAAACCAGGCACCGGTCTTGCCGGCGCCAGGATTACCCGGTTATGCCATAAAGGTTACTCACCGCAAAGCAATATTGCACCTGACCTAAAGGACAGTTGTTGGCCAGCAAGCAATGCCAACCCGCAATCGAATTCCGAGCCTCCCGGCTTGCCTCCTTACCGGGTTCACTCTATCCTCAATTTCTCTATGGAACTCCAAGATAGGGTTGCCCTGATTACCGGTTCCGGCCGTGGAATAGGCCGGGCCATCGCTCATCTATTTGCGAAGGAAGGCGCGGCCGTGTTTCTCACGGCGCGCACGGAGAAGGAACTCAGCGCGACAGTGGCAGAGATTTCCAGCGAGGGCGGGCGCGCGGCTTACGTGCCGGCCGACCTGACGCTGGAGGCCCAGTGTAGGCATGTCGTCGCCACGTGCCGCGAAAAGTTCGGCCGGATCGACATTCTGGTGAACAATGCGGGGCATTACGGTCCGGTGGTTCCCGTGGAAGATTATCCGCTGGCGGATTTCGACAATGTGATTGCCGTTCACCTTCGCGCGGCTTTTCTGTTGTCGAAACTAGTGCTGCCGGAGATGTACGCGCGACAGTCCGGCGTGATCTTGAATATCTCCAGCCTCTCGGCGAAGGCGGCCTATGTTTGGAGTTCGGCCTACGCTGCTGCGAAGGCGGGAATGCTGGGGCTGACGAGGGTCACGGCCGCGGAAGGGGCGCGCAAGGGCGTGCGCGTGAATGCCATCTGCCCCGGACCGGTGACGGAAACGCAGATGTCCAAGGATCTTGGCGCGGTGCTCGCGAAGAAAATGGGTGTGAACGAAGAGGAGCAATTGGCTGGCTTTTTGAACGGCCTGCTTCAGGGCCGCGGGCAAACGGCGGAAGAAATTGCGCGCGCCGCGCTTTTTCTATGTTCCGATCAATCCAGCGCGATGACCGGCCAGTCGATCAACGTCGATGGCGGCGTCGCGTTCTACTGAAGAATCTGCGAACCGTGCCGCCTGGCGGAATCGACATGGGGATCGGAGAGGGCCACAGCAGAACGGAGAATCAGCGCGCTTCGTTCTTGTAAACGGCTCCGCTTTTCATCACAAACTTCACATTTTCCAACTCTTTGATGTCCTTCAGTGGGTCCCCGCTGACGGCCACGATGTCCGCCCACTTG
The DNA here is from genome assembly GCA_041495665.1 of Candidatus Acidiferrum sp. Taxonomy (GTDB): domain Bacteria; phylum Acidobacteriota; class Terriglobia; order Acidiferrales; family UBA7541; genus Acidiferrum. Next base: position 699 of record JBGQDD010000248.1, on the reverse strand, counting down.
CCGGCTTCGATGGTTCCCAGCTTGTCGCTCCACCCGAGCAGTTCCGCGGCGGTGGAAGTGCCTGCTCGAATCGCCTGCATCGGCGTCATGCCGTACTGCACGTAGTATTCGAATTCTTTCGCCTCGTTGAGCACTTTCCAATCGAAGCCGCCCGCATCCGTGCCGAGCGCAATCTTCACCCCTTTCTTCACCGCCTTTGGAAAATTCTCCCGCTGCAGGTCCGCCATCTTCGGCCAATTCCCGCTGCGGCCAGGCGCGACATACACGCCGACAGTAATCGTCGGCACCCAATAGATGCCTCTCCGCGCCATTTCATCCATCAATGCATCGGTGAGACCGTCGCCATGTTCGATGGTATCCACACCGGCTCGCAGAGCGGCCGCAATGCCCTCGCTCCCAATCGCATGCGCGGCAACTTTCTTGCCGATGCGATGCGCCTCGTCCACGATGGCCTTCGCTTCTTCGTCCGTAAAGTTCACCATGGAGTGGAGCACCCCGTCGCTTTCGAAGTGGTAGCGGCGGTCGGAGTAATACTTGATCCAATCGGCGCCGTACATCGCCTGCTCACGCACGGCCTTGCGCGCACCGTCGGCTCCATCCACATACTGCACACCGGTGGGAACCTTTATCTCCCAGGAATAACCCAGAAGCGGATACATGCCCGTGGGAGTCATCGCGCGCGTGGCCACCTGCATGCGC
>JBGQDD010000247.1:0-5392 GCA_041495665.1 Candidatus Acidiferrum sp. | reverse complement strand
GTCCACGAATTCCACCATGGAATGAATCGTGGACTGCGGATGCACCACCACGTCAATTTGGTCCGGGCGCATGCCGAAGAGCCAGCGTGCTTCGATGACCTCAAAGCCTTTGTTCATCATCGTTGCAGAATCGATGGTGATGCGGTTGCCCATGCGCCAGTTGGGATGTGCAAGCGCTTGTTCGGTCGTGACATTCGCCAGCGCGGCCAGCGGCGTTTTTCGAAACGGACCGCCCGACGCCGTCAGCACCAGCCGTCGCACTTCTCCGTGCGTTCCGCCGCGCAGGCATTGATGCACGGCATTGTGTTCGCTATCCACGGGAAGTAGTTCGCGCCCGGCTTTTCTTGCCGCAGCCATGACCAGCTCGCCCGCCGCCACAAGAACCTCTTTGTTCGACAGCGCGACAGTCTTTCCCAGCTTCACCGCTTCGTACGTCGCTTCCAGCCCGACGACGCCTACCGCGGCGGATACCACGATGTCCGCCTTCGGATGCGTTCCGACAGACAGCATTCCTTCGCGGCCGTGATGAATCTCCGGAAATTTTGAGATTCCCTTTTCGCGCAGCAACCGCGACAATTCGTCGGCCCGCTGGGCATCTCCAACGGAGACGACCTCCGGGTGGTGCCGCTCAATCTGGTCGATCAACTCTTCCAGATTAGCTCCCGCCGCCAGCGCAACGACACCAAATCTCTCCGGCAAAGCCTCGACCACCGAAAGGCACTGCCGCCCTATCGAACCGGTCGAACCCAAAATGGCTAGCTGTTTCACGGAGTCGTTCGATTTCCTTTTGGAGTGCCGGCGGTCTACCCCGACTCCTGTCGGGGCTGGCCGCCGCTTTTCCGTCATCCACGCTGGCCGGTGGGAAGCCCTCTGCCCTACGACTTGGGAGAGTAGACCAAGATCCAATAATACCAGACAACCGGAATGGCGAGGATGAGCGCGTCGATTCGGTCAAGCACGCCGCCATGCCCCGGCAGCAGGCTCCCGGAATCCTTAATCCCCGCACTCCGCTTATAAGCCGATTCCAGAAGATCCCCAACTTGCCCCGCCACACTTCCCACTGCTGCCATAGCGAGCAGGTGCCGAAGCGGCACGGTCATGAAGCGCGCAAAAATGAGTGCGACGATCAGTGAGCCGAGAAAACTTGCGACCGTTCCCTCCCACGTCTTCTTGGGGCTAAGATGCGGCGCCAGTTTGTATTTGCCGATGGATCGCCCGACGAAATACGCGGCCGTATCGCCAACCCAAGTTATGACCAGCGCAAAAAGCAGGAGCACCGGTCCCTGCCGGCCCGCGCCGTGCAGTCGGATTGCATATGACAGTGGAAATGCAATAAGAATCAGGCCGCTGCAACTAATTCCTGCCGCCGGCAGCGCTTCCACCAACGGCCGCTTCGTAAATAACGTGACCGCGGCGATTCCAAGAACGAAGAAAAATAAAGCCGTCTCGATCCACGGCATCCCTCCCGCAAACCATCCTGTATTCCGGTAAGCGGTGAAGCCTCCAGGCAGCGCATAAGTTGGCGTATATACCGCACGCCATTGCACGTAAACCAGGACCAGCGCGCTAGTAGCCGTCCAAAAGCGATACGCCCGATGCCCGATGGCTTCGCCGAGCGCGAAATACTCGAAAAGGGCCAGGAGCGTGACGAGGGCGATGCACAGTGAAAGGATCGCCGTCGAGCCCCACAACACAATACCCACGACAAACGGAATCAGCACCGCGGCTGTCGCCATCCGTTTCCAAGTCATAGAAATGGAATCCCCTGAGAGTTCGCAGGCTTCATCTCATCACATTGAGCGAAATAAATCACGCACGAGAAGTAAGACAGCCATTTCTCTTCTATCTGGCTAGGCTGTTGGTCATAGAGTGTGAGTTACGCTGCGTGGCAACCAGCGGCACGCAGCGCCCTCCGCGCTATTACAGCGGCGCCCAGCTCTTGCACTCCGAAACCGTAATCCCCGTCGTCAGCGGCGGCCCCGCCTTGTATCGGATCACTCCATCCGACGTTGAGCAAAAACTCCTGGTCCCCGTGTTCGCATTCACCGGCGTCGCCACTGCTACGTATTGCGTGCACAATCCTTCCTTACAGACTCCTCGCAGTCGAAACTGATAGCCGCTTTTCGTGCACCATGCCGTCGCCGTGCAACTCTCGTTCGCTAAAGGCTTATCCAGCAACCCTGCGTGCGCCTCCGATCCCGGATTATCTCTTTCCGTGCCTTCTCCCATCGTGGCCAGATCCCGGGCAAATCCAAGCTTTGGATACGTCGACACGTACGTGACCTCCGCCGTGTTCACCGTTCGAATGCTTCCCACCGCGCTCGCCTCGTTCGCAGCGATGCGCGACCGCAGCAAATTTGGAATCGCGATCGCCGCCGTCACCAACACTACGCCCACGTCCAGATTCCCGCCTTTGCTGGCCTCGCGTATCGCCGTTTCTTCGCCGTAAATGGACATGATTCCAGGCGTACCTTTGCCGGATAGCTGCGAAAAAAAGTCCGCCATTCCCGGGGCGAACTGCCGGAACTGCAGCGCCGCCAGCGCCGCCAGCGCCACAGGGTCCTGGTAGACCATTGCCGATACTACCGGCGAAGCCCCTGGCGGCAAGGCTGCAAGAAACTTCTTCGATTTCGCCAAGGACTCGCCCGATTTGTGCATCCTTACCGCTTCTGCTGTCGCAGCACGGCTCGATCCAATCACTAAATATCCGTCCGCAAACGCGTAGCCGACCTCCATCACCGCATTTCCCGTCGGAATGCGCAGCGTGTTGTAAGTCACTTCTCCTTCGATGTCTTGCGTCGGATTGATTTGCGCGGCCGTCAGCAGTGTCGCGAGCGTGCCCTGCAAACGCTCCGCGTCCTTCACGCCCAGCATCGCCCGCCACTTCGGCATCGGCGGTGCCAGGTCTTGTACCTCCAGCGTGATCTCTCCTGTCAGCAGTTTTAGCAAATCGTCCTTCAGGTTAAGGTTTAGAGCTTTCTCCCCTCCGGCTATAGCCGCGAACTGACTGGAAGAGGGCCCAGCAAGCTGCTTCACGTCGTCGAAAATCTGTGCCGGACTCGCCAGCATCAAGCTCAGCACCACCACCGCATTCGGCGAAGCAAAATCCAGGCTCCCCAACGGCGCCGCCTTCGCCAGCCACGCCGCAGCCCCATGCCGCGTGCCGTTAAAACTCAATTCCATTTGGCTGAGAGTCTGGTCGCCGGCATATTTGCGGTCCCACAGCAGGTACTTCATATCCGCGAATCCCGTTTGTTGAAAGCTCGCCTGGTCCTTCTCCGTTCCCTTAGGCAGGTCATGGAGTACTCTCTGCAAATCGGCAGCAGCCAGGGAGGTCACGCCGCCCTTATATTCGTCCGTAATCCGCTGTCCGAAAGGAGTGGATGCAAACTCCGTCGTGGCTCGCTCCAGGCGCTCGTTAATACTCCGTATTGCCTTCAGGTCGACGCCCGCGACCACATAGTCCGGCCGCACCAGCACGATCAGATCCTGTTTCCCCAACACAGCCAGCAGTGTCGCCAGGTCTTGTGGTTCGAACACATGAACTCCAGGATTCGCCTTCCCGTAAATCTGCGTGATCGTCTCATCCAGGAATTTCTTCAGTCCTGGCTTTTTCGCTTGCGCCAGCAGCACGAAACTCGGCTCCTTCCCCGCCATCGTCGCCGACACCACGATTTCGTCCCCCAGGAACTTGTTGATCTGACAAAACCTTTCTACAGCATCCAATACCTTCTCCCCACCGGTCCCCACCTCGCCCTGCTCCCACCATTCCTTCAACTCCTTGCTCTCTTTCATCTCCTGCCGGAAAATCGTCAGCGCCTGCTGCGCCACATCCCCATAATTCGGAATCGCCGCATACGCCACTGTCCCCGCTGGCAGCAGCGGCAATAACTTGCTCTGCGTCCGTCCCGCTGGATATTCCACCTTCTCGAGCTTCTGTACTATCCGCCCAAACTCTTCCAGCAATCCCGGATGCTTCGCAAAATATCTTTTGAACTCCACCGTCGGATCCTGCGCCAAGCCCTCCTGCGTCGCTGGCTTGGCGCTATGCTCCGCCTCCCGCGTCCCGGCGGACTGTTTCGCGGACTGCCCCGGACCCTGGACCTTAGCCTCCGCCGAACCTTGCGCGGCAGCAGTGGTCTGAGCCGTACTCTGCGCACCGCAAGTCCCAGCCACAAATGCCATCGCCACCAGTCCTGCCCCCGCCTTCGCCATCCATGCGCGCCCAGGCACAACCGTCCGCACAACCATCCGTAGTTTTCCCATCACGGCAATCCTCCGTCTGAATCCCAGAATAGACCGCCCCCACCCGCCTCGCTAGGATATCCACGTAAATTGCTCTTAAAGTGTTTCTTGAGTAACAACCCCGCCCGTGATACAATTTTCTTAGTCAAGATTATGTCTGGAAGATGGGAGCCTTCGCTCCCGTTTTTTCTTTCTGTGGCCGCATTTTCCCTGCTCGCTCTTCCTGATCCACCAAGAACATACTGGATTGCGTACCTGACGCAAAGGGTAGGGTAACTAATGACCGAACGATGCCTCGGCCAAACGAACTTACAGACCAAGAGAAAATACGGGCATGGGCGACCGCCCATCCTGGAGCTATTGCTTCCTAAGCCTTTTAGAATGAACACTTGCAAAAACGCGCCAAAAACACAACTCTAACTACCTTTAGAATCAACACTTACAAAAGTGTATCAAAACAAAGCACTTTAACCTCCTTTAGAATGAACACTTCTTCAAAAACATAGGGGTAGGGGGGCGCACAACCGAGGTTTCTCTTCCAGTACTAACGCTTGGCGACGGGAACGCTCCTACACGGGTCACGGAACACGGATCACGAAACACCAGTCACCAGTCACTAACCACCAGTCACCAGACTAATGCCCCGTCGCGCGGGCCGGCTTTTCGTCGGAAGGCTCGCCCTCGCGGATGCCCCCGTATCGGCGCTCGCGTTTCTGAAATTCCAGCAGCGCCTCGAGCAACCGTGCGCGGTTGAAATCCGGCCACAGCGTTTCCGTAACGAAGATCTCCGCGTAAGCGATCTGCCAGAGCAGAAAATTGCTCACGCGCATCTCGCCGCTGGTGCGGATCAGCAGATCGGGGTCCGGCAGTCCTTCCGTGTACAAGTGCCGCGCGAGCTGCTCCTCGGTGACCTTGCTAAACGTTGCGTGGCCGTTCTGCTCGGAAAGAATCGCGTTCATGGCATCGACAATTTCCGCCCGCCCGCCGTAATTCAGCGCCACGCACAGCACCATGCCCTTGGTCCCCGCGGTCTTCTCCATGGCATCCCGCACATCGTTCTGCACTCCCGCAGGAAGTTCGTCCAGACGGCCGAGGAACCGCATGCGAATCTCGTTTTTCTGGATCAGCGGCATCTCCTGGCGAAGGT
>JBGQDD010000246.1:0-5392 GCA_041495665.1 Candidatus Acidiferrum sp. | reverse complement strand
AGCAAAGAACTGAAAGACTTTGTGAATAGTTCAGAAGCCCAGGCGGCGCCCGCGGGCGGCGAGTAGACACGCACCCGGCTGGCGGAAGAATTCCTGTTCGAGCAGTTTCCATTCACATCAGAAAGCATAACGCAGGCCTTCGAGCACGCTGAGGTTGAATCAGCGCTCGTGTGGTACTCGTTTGCCAATTCTGCGTTATGCTGTGCGCGCAGCTCTTGCGAATAAGGAAGCGGTGCGATGGACTATATCTGGACTCCCTGGCGCTACCAGTACATGGCACAGGTGACGGCGGGAAAGCAGCCGGAATGTATTTTTTGCGATGCGGTGGCGCGGAAAGATGATGCGGGAACGCTCATCGTTTATCGGGGGGAGAAGACGTTTGTCATCCTGAATCGCTATCCCTATACCTCGGGGCACGTGATGATCGTGCCGTACGCGCATGTAGCAGAATTGAATTTGTGCGATGCCGGAACGCTCGGCGAGATGATGCAGCTTGCGCAACACGTGGAATCGGCTTTGCGCACGAATTACAAGCCCGATGGAATGAACTTGGGAATGAATCTGGGCCGCGCCGCGGGCGCGGGCGTGGTTGGACACTTGCACTTGCACGTGTTGCCGCGCTGGATCGGGGATTCGAACTTCATGACAGTGACGGGCGAGACACGCGTTCATCCGGAAGATTTGAAGACCACCTACGAGCGTCTGTCCAAGGCGCTCGGCTGACGCGAGCGGTCCGCCTCAGAAGGCGGACTCTACAAAAGCTCGCCCTGGCGACGGAGCAATTCGCTGGACCACTGGAGTCGCGATAGAATGCATCATTCAAACAAGTGTTTGGCTGGACGGGAGTGAACGACGGTGGACCTGGAACTGACGGAAGAACAGAAGCTGCTGCAAAAGAGTGTGCGCGAGTTCGCAGAGTCGGAAGTCCAGCCGCTGGCAAAGGAACTCGACGAGACGGGGCATTTTCCGCGCGAGCTGTTCAAGAAAGCGGCAGAAATCGGGCTGACGGGCGTGGCGTTTCCCGAGGCAGAAGGCGGAGCAGGCTTTGACCACGTCGCCTACAGCATCGTGATTGAAGAAATTTCGCGGTGCTGCGCCTCGACGGGCGTGATTCTCTCCGTGCAGAACTCGCTCTACTGCGATCCGGTTCACCGCTTCGGAACGGACGAGCAAAAGACAAAATTCCTGCTGCCCTACGCGCGGGGTGAAAAAATCGGCTGCTACGCGCTGACCGAACCGCAAGCTGGTTCGAACGCCGCCGCGCTGCAAACGAAAGCCGTGAAGAAGGGCGACGTTTACGTAATTAACGGGACAAAAGCGTGGATCACGAACGGCGGCGCGGCGGACGCGGCGATCGTGTATGTGAACACGGAGCCGGCGAAAGGCGAAAAAGGAATCACGGCGCTGATCGTGGAAAAAGGCGCGCCGGGATTCAAAGTGGGCAAAGAAGAAAAGAAACTGGGGATCAGCGCGACGGCGTGCAGCGAACTTATCTTCACGGATTGCGCGGTGCCGGTTGCGAATCGCATCGGCAACGAAGGAGAAGGCTACAAGGTGGCGCTCTCGACGCTGGACGGCGGGCGCATCGGAATCGCCGCGCAGGCCACGGGCATTGCACAAGGGGCTTTCGAAGCGGCGCTGAAGTATTCCCAAGAACGCATGGCGTTCGGTCACCCGATTTCAAAATTTCAAGCCATTCAATTCATGCTGGCGGACATGTCCACGGAAACTGACGCGGCACGGTTGTTGATCCGCAAAGCGGCGTGGAAGCAGGACACCGGAACGCGGTTCACAATGGAAGCGGCCATCGCCAAACTCTTCGCGAGCGAAATGGCCACGCGCGTCACGCACAAGGCAATTCAGATTCATGGCGGGAACGGCTACAGCCGCGAGTATCCCGTCGAGCGCAACTACCGCGACGCGCGCATTACGGAAATTTATGAAGGCACCAGCGAGATCCAGCGTCTGGTTATTGCTTCCTGGGTTCTGAAGTCTTAGCCGCCCCGTAGTATCCTGACCGCGTGCTGGAACTGGATTGTGGACTCGAATTTGACGCGGCGCGGGCGGAAGAACACTTCTTCCCTGCCCTGCCACCGCGGGCGGCGGTTTGCCTGATCGAGGCGCGCGAAGAAGCAGCAGAGCCGTTCCTGATTCGCACGCAGAATCTACAGCGAAGGCTGCAACGGTTGCTCGGGCCGATCGATCCGGCCAGCAAGCGGCTCAATCTGAGCGATTTTGCGCGTGGCATCCGCTACCGCTTGATCGGCTCGCCGTTCGAACAGACACTCACCTACTACCAGCATGCAAAGCTGCTGTTTCCCGAACGCTATCGCGACCTGATGCGCCTGCGGCCGGCCGCGGTCCTCAAGGTGAATTTGCGGAATGCTTATCCACGCTGCTACGTGACCCGCCGGATTCCTGTCGATGAGGCGGGCGTGCCCACGGGCGGGGCGTACTACGGTCCGTTCGCATCGAGGCGGTCCGCGCAAGCATTCGCCGAACGGATCCTCGACCTCTTCAAAGTGCGGCGCTGCCAGATAAAGATTCGCCGCGATCCTACTTTTCCCGGCTGTCTCTACTCCGAAATGAAAATGTGCCTGGCGCCCTGCTTTGCGGGCTGCTCGAAAGAAGAATACGACACCGAAGTACAGAGGCTGGTGCAGTTCCTGGAAACAAGCGGGGGATCGCTCAGGTCCACGATGGAGGAGGAGCGCGAGAAAGCCAGCGAGCAATTGGACTTCGAGCGGGCCGCCGCTTTGCACAAAAAAGTGGAAAAGCTCGATGAGGTTTTGCGCGGGAGTCCCGAACTCACGCGGCGGATTCAGGATCTGGACGCCGCGATTCTGCAGCGAGCCGCGGAAGAGCAAACCATTGGCGTCTACGGCGTGCGCGGCGGAAGGCTGGCGGAACCGTTTTTCCTGCGATTTGCGGAGATTGCCAGCCAGCCGCGGCCGGCGGAGCAAATCTTTCGCGAGCAATTCGAATCGGAGTCCGCGGCAATGAACGGGGATCTGGGCGAGCATCTATGGCTGGTGGCGCGGTGGTATTACAGCAATCCGCGCGAGGGCGAGATTTTCTTCCGCGAAAAGGACTGGCCGTATCGTAGGATTCTTCGGGCGTGCTCGCGGCTTCTCGCGCCGAAGACGAGCGAAGTGGAAACGAATCCGACACCCGGACTGGCGCAACCGCCCGAAGGAGCATCATGAGCAAATCGGCAACCAAAGAAGGAACAACGCGGTACGCGCAGAAGTTTGCGGGCCGCGCCGCCGCGGGCCACTTTCGAGAAACGCAGCGGCTAGTGCTGTCATCCCTGGGGATCGGTACTTACCTCGGGCAGCCAGATGCAAAGACGGATGAGGGCTATGCAGCAGCGGCCGTCGCGGCGGTGGAAAGCGGCATCAATGTGATGGACGCCGCGATCAATTACAGATTTCAGCGCAGCGAGCGAAGCATCGGCGCGGCCATCCAGCAGCTTGCGGCGAAAGGATTCGAACGCGAGGAGATCGTGGTGTGCACGAAGGGCGGTTACCTGACGCCCGATGGAGCGATGCCCGGCGACCCGAACGAATATTTTTTTCGCGAGTACATTCAGCCGGGAGTTTTCACCGCGAAGGATATTGCGGCCGGCAGCCATTGCATGACGCCGAAATTTCTGAAAAATCAACTCGGGCGCAGCCTGAAGAATCTGGGCATCGAGTGCGTGGACGTCTACTACCTGCACAATCCGGAGACGCAGCTCTCGGAAGTGACGCAGGAAGAGTTTCTGAGCCGTGTCCGCGAGGCATTCACGTTTCTCGAATCGGCGGTGGATGCGGGCGAGATCCAGTATTACGGGATGGCCACGTGGAATGGCTTCCGGCAAGATGCGAGCGCGAGCGACGCCATGCAGCTGGGCGAAATCTCGCAGATCGCCCAGGAAATTGCCGGGGGCAGGCATCACTTCCGGTTCGTGCAGGTGCCGTTCAATCTGGGGATGACGGAGGCGCTGACGCTGGGCAATCAATCGCTGCGCGGCCATCATCGAACGATCATGGAAGCGGCGAGTGAGCTGGACATTACATTCATCGCTAGCGCTTCGCTGCTGCAAGGCCAAGTGGCGAAGAATCTGCCGGGGTTTGTCGCGGAAGCGCTTGGTCTCGGAAACGACGCGGAACGGGCGCTGCAATTCGTGCGCTCCTCCCCGGGAATTACGACCGCGCTGGTGGGAATGTCTCGCGCGGAGCACGTGAAAGCCAACGCGCGGCTGGTGGGCATCGCTCCGGCCACGGCAGAGGATTTCAAAAAACTTTTTTCGCGCCGCGAAGGGGCGTGAAGAGAAATACTTAACACCGAGGACGCAGAGTTCACGGAGAAAGAAAAGAAACGGAAATCCACGCGCTCTAAGGACGGAGGGGGAGAACCTCGTCGGTAAACCAGGCGTTGATGGCACGGCCCAGTTGGTCCAGTTTGCCGGCAAAGAAATGATCGACGCCCTCGATGACAACGAGATGGTTGCCGCCGGGGAGCGTGGGGATGAGCGCTTTGACTCTTTCGACTGCGCCGTGTTCGTCATTGCTTCCCTGCACGAATAACTTGGGCTTGTTGCACTGGAGCAGGAATGAGAAATCGGTGCTGTTGACGGGAATACCCAAGCCTATCAGGTGAGAGACACGCGGGTCTTTGCAGCCGGCACGCATGCCAACCCAGGCGCCGAAACTGAATCCCGCGAGCAACAGCGGCACACCAGGAAACTCGGAAGCAAGAAAGTCCAGCGCGGCCCGAACGTCGGCCAGCTCGCCGAGACCGCGATCGTGTACGCCGGCGCTGAGTCCGGTACCGCGAAAATTAAATCGCAAGATAGGAATGCCGAAGGAATCCAGCGATTTCGCCGCTTGGTAAATCACTTTGTTGTGCATCGTCCCGCCAAAAAGCGGATGCGGGTGACAGACGACCGCGGCAAGCGGCGGGTGCGAGGCGGCGGACGGGGTCCAGAGAATCGCTTCGAGGCGTCCGGCAGGTCCTTCCAAAAATAATTTTCGGGAGTCGTGGGTGCTGGTCATCGGTGCGCCATGGGCAAATGTGCAGTTTAGCGCATCGAAGAAAAAAGACCGAATGCGGCTGGCAATTCTCGATTCGTTTATGCCACGCGGCAAACACTTACGTCGAGGGCAATACTCCCGGGTACGGAAACGATGCGTATAACCCTTGAGCGAAACTCGCCAATCCCGTGCCAAAGCACAGAAGCCGAGTCTTGAAACGCGATTTTCAAGTGATCCCCTAGTGTCCTGAGTCTGAAATACGTTTACAAAAGCGGGCGACGCTGGCGAGGATTTCGTCGGCCGTTTTGGTCCAAACGAACGGTTTGGGCCGGTGGTTGGTGATTTCGATATAGCGGCGGATGGCCTCTTCCAGT
>JBGQDD010000245.1:0-5416 GCA_041495665.1 Candidatus Acidiferrum sp. | reverse complement strand
CTCCTTGCGGTTGTGGCCGCCGAGGTCTTTGAAAAACTGAAAGGTTTCTCGAGCGAATATAGGTCTTGCGGAAGCCATGAGAAGCCTCGGTCCCTGCGCTCACTGTAAGGCGCGGCGCACTTCAGGGTACACGATTCCAAACCAGCGTCAATTGGACTATGCTGTCTCGCTTACCTGACGGGGCTGGCGCGCCGTGCCGGCTTCTCGAATCGAGGATGAACATGGTGCGACGCAAATTCTTTGCTGCCGGAATTGTTCTGGCTGGGTTTTACGCTGTTGCAACGTGGATGCCTCCCGCGCCTGTCGCAGCCGAAGATAGAAACCCGAATCCACCCGCCGCCACTACTCCACCGGTAGCCAAGAAGATCCACACCGAGAACCACATCAACGGAGGAAACCTGGTCGACGACTACCGTTGGCTCCGGGACAAGCCCAATCCCGAAGTGGCGAAGTATCTCGAAGCTGAGAACACCTACACGGATGCCATCATGAAACCTACCGAAGCGCTCCAGAAAACACTTTATGGCGAAATGTTGAGCCACATCAAGGAAACCGACGTGAACGTCCCTTACAAAGAGGGAGATTATTTCTACTATTCGCGCTGGGAGGCAGGAAAACAGTATCAAATTTACGGCAGGAAGAAAGGCAGCCTGGACTCCGCCGAGCAGCTCACTATCGACGTGAACGAGCTGGCCAAAGGCGAGAAATTCATGTCTTTGGGAGCCTACACGGCCAGTGACGACGGCAATCTGCTGGCCTATTCCACCGACAACACCGGCTTCCGGCAATATCGCCTGCACGTGCGGGATCTGCGCACGGGCAAAGATATGTCTGACACCGCAGAAAAGACTGGATCGATTGTTTGGGCCGCAGACAATCAAACTCTTTTTTACACCGTGGAAGATCCGGCCAAGCGCCAGTACCGCCTCTATCGCCACAAGGTGGGGACGGACACCAAGGCTGACGAAGTGGTCTACGAAGAAAAAGATGAGCGCTTCGACGTCGGCGCGGGCAGGACGCGCAGCCGCAAGTACCTCCTGCTGGAATGCGGTAGCCATACCACTTCGGAAGTCCGCTACCTGGATGCGGCCAACCCCGCCGGCGAGTGGAAGTTGATTGCGCCGCGCGAGCAGGATATCGAATACGACGCCGAGCACATCGGAGATCATTTCTTCATCCGCACCAACGACAAGGGGCGCAACTTCCGGTTGGTCACGGCGCCCGTTAGCGACCCGGCCAAGAAAAACTGGAAAGAGATCATTCCCGTTCGCGACGGCGTGATGCTTTCCGGCCTCCTGGCCTTCCAGGATTTTTATGTTCTGGTGGAGCGCGAGAATGGCTTGCCGGAACTCACGGTTGTCAATCTGTCCAGCGGCGCGCAGCAGCGTATCCACTATTCAGAGCCGGTCTACACGGCATTTCCGCAGATCAATCGCGAGTTCAAGACGAAATTTTTCCGTTACTCTTATCAGTCGTTCATTACGCCTCCTTCCGTGTTTGACTACGACGTGGAAAAACACTCTTCCACCTTGCTCAAGCAGAACGAAGTACCGGGCGGGTATGACCCTTCCAAGTACAAATCCGAACGAGTGTGGGCGACCGCCAAAGACGGCGTAAAAGTTCCTGTCTCCGTCATTTACCGAACCGACCTGAAGAAACCGGATGGCTCAAATCCCATGTATGTGTATGCCTACGGCTCCTATGGTTCTTCGACCCCCGTGACCTTCAGCGGCAATCGCCTGAGCCTTCTGGATCGCGGCGTGGTCATGGCCTATGCGCACATTCGCGGTGGCGGAGAGATGGGCAAAGCCTGGCACGATGCCGGGCGCATGATGAACAAGATGAATACCTTCACCGATTTCGTCGCGTGCACGGAATACGTCGTGGCCAGCAAATACGGCGCTCGCGACAAGGTGGTCATGGAGGGCGGCTCTGCCGGCGGTCTGCTGATGGGCGCGGTGACCAACTTGCGCCCGGATCTCTACAAAGCGGTGGTTTCGCACGTGCCCTTCGTGGACGTGATGAACACCATGCTCGACGCTTCGCTGCCGCTGACCGTCGGGGAATATGAAGAGTGGGGCAATCCCAATGAGAAGCCGGCATACGATTACATGCTGAAGTATTCGCCCTACGACAATTTGAAGAAGACCGCGTATCCCGCGATCCTCGTTAAGACGTCCTTCAACGACAGCCAGGTGATGTACTGGGAGCCGGCCAAGTACGTCGCCAAATTGCGTACTCTGAAAACCGATGGCAACGTTCTACTGCTCAAGATCAACATGGCCGCGGGACACGGCGGTTCCTCCGGGCGCTACGACTATCTGAAGGAAGTCGCCTTCGATTACGCCTTCATGCTGACGCAATTGGGGGTAGCACAATAAACCCCGCTCGTTGAAGAGGGCAGGCGCAGCATGGCGTCGCCACCCGGCATCCAGATTGGCACTTGCCGCGATGCGTATGGCGGACTACTCTGCCGCCATGAGCAACTTTACTCCCACGGACAGAACGAAGGTCCGCCGCAAGCCCGATCGCGGCAGTTACGACCGCGAGCTGATCTATTCCATTCTCGATGAAGCCTTCGTCTGCCACCTTGGCTTCGTGGTGGACGGCCAGCCGTTCGTTGTGCCGACGAACTACGTCCGCGTCGGCGACAAACTGTTCCTGCATGGCTCGATCGCCAGCCGCCTGATGAAGACGCTCGCGAGCGGCGCACCCTTCTGCCTCAGCGTGACGCTGCTTGACGGCATCGTCTTCGCTCCCACGGCCGTTGGACACTCGGTCAACTACCGCTCCGTCGTCGTCATGGGCAAGGCCGAGCCTATCGAGGGCGAAGCGGCAAAGCTTGCGGCCATGCGCGACTTCGTTGAATGCGTCAACCGTGGCCGCTGGGCCACTGTGCGTCCGCCGAGCGAGCAGGAGTTGAAGGGCACCATGGTCGTTGCCGTGCCGCTCTTGGAGGCTTCCGCCAAAGTGCGTACCGGCTTCGCCGTCGATGACGACCAGGAATACGCAGGGCAAGGGTGGACGGGAATCATTCCTATGAAGTGGACTGCCCAGGCGCCAGTTCAAGATCCGCGGGGAAATTACAAGATTCAGGCGCCAGAAAACATCATGCATTATTCGCGGCCACAGTAACCGGAAAAGTCAGTTGCAGCCGCACCCGCCGCCGCAGCAACCGCCACCACTGCCAGTAAATCCGCCGGATGACTTGGCCGAGATGCCGCTGCTCGAGCTATTCGCCGCGCTGAAAACCGAAAGCTGAATCGCGTTCTTCTTCCCTGCGCACTTCGGACAGGCAATCTCCTGCGTTTTGTTCAGCACAATTTTTTCAAAGTGCGTCTGGCAATCCTCGCAAATGTATTCGTAAATCGGCATTAATTCATACGTTGGTCAGTTTGGTTAGTCTGAGACTCTTCAGTCTTAACCATACCACCTTGAATGAACGACTCTTTCCAAGCATTTAAGAACGATGACGCTTACCTCAGGATGACGCTCAATACGTAAAAAGCCTGCAGACCAAGAGCACTGAGACAAAGTGGGACACGAACTCGTCCCCTTCCCACTATCGACGCGAGAACACCAAATCCTGAAATGAAGAAGTTAACGCGAACACACTGAATGAAGGATTCCCATTCTCGTTCTCCAAAATGTACGAGACACCAAGTGGCCATCACAAACCCAAGAGAAATGACTAGGAGGCCAGCAAGGGCAAATTTACTTCGCCACCCAGACGCCTGTAGTCTTTCCTTTCCGCGCACCCATGAGACCCATGCCCAAATGAAACAAGGGATCGCCGCGTACATCAAAGTGCCCACAACCATGAAAAAGAGCGTATTCAAACGGCCTTGCGACTCACTCCTTCGACCGAAATCATCTCATGGCATCACATGAATGGGAATGCAGGAAGCGCAAGGATCAAGAAAAACGAAGGCCCTGACATCTGCCAGGGCCTTGGGAACCTGCGGAGTTGGACAGGATGCTTTAGTCGCCGGCGACGGCTTCTGCAACCTTCTCGTCCGTCTTGGCGGTAGCGCCATTACCGTTGGAATGGCCGTTGCCATTGCCGTTACCATTCGCCGGAGCAATGGAAACCGGTTTGCCCGCATTCGCGAAATTGGCAGGCACTGCCTTGGCGATGTCGCTGACCGTGCCGATCTGCACCACCGCTTGCTGAGGCTTCTTCAGCACCAGCTCTTCGTAGATCGCGCGAACCTTGGCCTGCTCTTCGTAGGCTTTCTTACGGCGCGCGCGGTCTTCTTCCGCCGCGGTCACCGGAATGTCGTGTTCGAGATGCCGGACGCGAGCGGCGTCTTCGGAGTCAATTTTCAAGGAATGCTCAAAGCTCTGAAGGTTGACGGTCTTGCCCTTGGCGTAGATTTCGTGCTTCCCGTGGTTCTTGTACCACTCGGCCACGGTCGCGTTCTTGTGCATGTTCTCGATGATCTGCCGCCAGCCCACGCCGGTGTTGTAAGCGCAGAAGCTAATCTCACCTTGCTGCGTCGCGTACGGGATGATGCACATTTCGGTGCGGCGGAAGTCATAGTTGAACAGATCCTGGAACCACATTCCCGCGATAAACAGGAAGTTCCAGGGATCGCTCTGGCGGCGCTTCATAGCATCCTCGTAAGTACGGTCCGGAGAAGTCTTGCCGTATTTCTTCTCCGCGCCCTTGGTCAGCGCCCAGGTCTTGTCAAATTTCTTGAAGAGGTCATACAGCTTCAGCCCCTTCGGTCCCCGGAACGGGTGGTAGTTCTTCAAGAGGGCCATGGCCATCATGAAGTTCGAGAAATTTTTGCCGCGAGCCGCGTCGGTAATGTCGGTGACGTCTTTCGTAAGCTGTACGGCATCGAGGAAGCGCGGCACGGGAGCCCATTCCTTCGTTTCCTTGTTGATCATCAGCGCCGTGCCCACCCCGCAATTGGGATGGCAGCCGCAGGAGAGCGAGCCCCAGGTCGACTCTTGCCCCTTCACCATGTCCGAGAATCCGGCAAACGTGCTGACGAACGAAATCGGGAACCAGTCGCGCGTCGGCTCGACCTTGCCCACCTGATTGCTGACGTCCCTCGCCAGATGCGAAAGCGTATAGCGCTGGCGGAGGCGGCGTTCCGGCGTAATGTCTTCGTCGCGGCCGGTAAATGAAACCGGCTGGAAGCTGACGAAAGCGATTTTCTTGGGGTTTTCCATCGCAAACTTCACGATGGCGCCGACCTGGTCGTTGTTCACGTTATTGACGATGGTCACCACCAGCACGATTTCGATGCCCGCTTCGTGCATGTTCTCAATGGCGCGCAGCTTCACGTCAAACAGGTTGCCCACCTGACGATGGCTGTTGGCGTCGTTGCCGATGCCGTCAAACTGCAGGTAGGCGTAACGCAGGCCGGCCTCGAAGGCGTGGCGGCAGAAGTCCTTGCTCTTG
>JBGQDD010000244.1:0-5424 GCA_041495665.1 Candidatus Acidiferrum sp. | reverse complement strand
CTTCGCGCGAAGGATCGAATTGAAATCAAGAAGGATGGTTCGGTCAACGGTGACCTGACCACTTCCCGCATCATGATCGAGGACGGCGCCTACTTCAAAGGTTCCATCGAGATCGACAAGACTCCAGAAAAGGAATCCGGGGGCAATGCATTTGCCCGGGGCTCTTCGGCGCCTGCGGGCGCAGCGGCAACCAAGACGATCTAGCTTTCATCCACTTTCAACGATTCTTTCGACAGCGGCGCCCGGTCGGGGCGCCGTTCGTTTGTTAGCTGGCTATTGGACTCTCTTATCCATTATTTCGTAACTTGACAAGTAGTCTAGTCGGTGTATCGTTGGCCCGGGTATCCTCTTGGGGTAGCGCGCCGCCCGGTTTCGACCCTCCTTCGTCTCGGAGCACCAGCGGTTCGCGCGGAAGGTTCGCGGGGTCATCTCATGGGACGGTTACGTCACGGCGTCCCGGCGGCGCTTCTCCTCTCCATCGTGGCGGTGTGTGCGAGTTGTGGTGGCTCATCTTCAAGCCCTCCGCCTCCTCCGCCTGCTGCTGATTTCTCCCTGAGCTTGTCCTCGAATTCGATTTCCATCACGCAGGGCGCGGCAAGTTCCGCCGTCAATGTCTCCGTGAACCCTCTGAACGGTTTTTCCGGCGCCGTTCAAGTAGCACTCATCGTGCTTCCTGCCGGCGTCACCTCCAATCCCGCGAGTCCCTTTAGTGTTGCCGCGGGCGCGAGCACCCCCGTCATTTTTGGCGCCTCCGCAAATGCGGCTACCGGGAATTTCACGGTCTCCGTGCAGGGCACGAGCGGCTCTTTATCGCATTCGGACCCTCTGACTGTCGCGATACAAAGCGCGGTGAATCCCTTCCTTCCGCGCACCGCCTTTGCGCGAACTGATTCGAATTCAGCTTCAGACGATCCCTTTGGTGAACCGCATCATCGCCACATCGTGTACGATCCCGCGAACAAGCATGTTTTCATCGCCAATCGCACTATGAATCGCGTGGATGTCTTTTCCACCACCAGCCAAACACGTGTCGCGCAAGTTTCCGTACCCGGCGCCAGCAGCGCCGACCTCTCCGCGGATGGTTCCACTGTTTGGATTGGCACCGCGCTGGAGCGCATCGTCGCCATCGATACGTCCTCCTTGCGCATCAGGAATCGCTATTCGTTGACAGGGCTCACTCCTCTGCCGGGCACGATCTTCAGCCGTCCCGTTGAGGTTCTCTCCCTTTCGAATGGCAAGTCCATGGTCCGCCTGCGACAGCCCGTCTCCTCGGAGGCCCTGCTCGCCCTCTGGGACCCCGCGTCAAATTCGCTGACCGATCTTACTTCCACCGCCCCTGCGCTTTTCCAGCAGGGCGTGGGCGTCCTGGCCCGCTCCGGCGATCGTTCGAGGGTCCTTGCCGCTGCCAACGACTCCAGCGGGGAACTAGCCCTCTTCGATTCGGCAGGCCACGTCGTCGCTGGACCGCTCACACTCGGCGCAGGTTTGATCCTCAGGATCGCCGCCAACTCCGACGCCAGCCGCTTCGCCGCGGTCTTTGCAGCCAATGGGAGCACGCAACTTCTGTTACTGGATGCTTCCCTCAAACAGGTTGGCGCGTATGTTCCTTCATCCGCTCACGGCGTCACGTTCTCTCGTGATGGAAAGCATTTGTATCTCAGCGAGTCTTCTTCCGGAGTATCTTTCGTTACCGTTCTCGACAGTCATAGTGCGCAACTCCTCGGCCGAGCCCCGGACGCGGCCATTCAGGGCATCTCCTCGGAAATCGAGGACGCGGAAGAGACCCAGCTCCTCTTCGGCCTTTCCAATCGTGGTATCAGCTTTGTCGATGTTGCGGCGCCGGCAAATTTGTCCTCGACCGCTCCCGCCATCGCTGCCGCGCCCAGTCTCCAGCCTTCGGAAGGCCCCCTCGCCGGCGGAACTTCCGTCGTCCTTGCCGGACAGAACTTCACTTCTCCTGTTCAACTGAAATTCGGCGATCCATCTGCGCTGAACGTCACCGTCTCCGGCCTAACTCAAATCCAGGCGAGCTCTCCCTCAAGCGTTTCGAACGGCGCTGTCAACCTAACTGCCTATTTCCAGAACGGCTGGCTGGCCATCGCCCCGGACGCCTTCAGCTACGGTCCGCAAATTCTGCAACTCCTCCCCAACGCGGGCATGAATACCGGCGGCGACTCGATCCAAATCTACGGCTACGGCTTCGGCAGCGATCCAACAAAGATCACCGTAAAGATTGGCGGCGCAAATGCGTTCGTGCAAAAGGTGGAGAGCGTTACGAGTATTGCTGCTTCCCTCGGTCTAGACGCCAGCTATCCTTTTTCCCTCCAGCGCATCACCCTGCAGACGCCCTCCGGTTCTTCGGGCAAAGCAGATGTTTTCATTTCAACCCCCTCGGGTTCTACAACGTCTGCCAAATCATTCCAGTTCCTGCAGAGCGTTCAATCGCATTCGAAAG
The DNA here is from genome assembly GCA_041495665.1 of Candidatus Acidiferrum sp. Lineage (GTDB taxonomy): Bacteria > Acidobacteriota > Terriglobia > Acidiferrales > UBA7541 > Acidiferrum. The sequence continues at coordinate 2,969 of JBGQDD010000244.1, read as the reverse complement.
CTGGTTTTTTCAGGTTCCTGCTCTACGATCAAAAACGGCAGCGCATCTATTTAACAAACGTCGATCATGTCGATGTTTTCGATCTCCAGCAGGGCACATTCCTCGTCCCGCTCCAGCCACCCGGCGGCCCTCCTGCAAATGCCGGGTTGCGCGGCCTGGCTCTGACTCCCGATGGTTCTCAACTTATCGTCGCCGATTTCGGCGCGAAAAATATCTATCTCCTCGATCCGGTACTGGGAACCGGCACAACCGTATCCATCGGCGCAGTTCCCGGCTTCACAAACTCTGGTCCTGCGCGCGTTGCCGCCACCAGCACGCAAACAGTCTTCGTCGGTCTCAGCGGAGAAGGCGGCTCCACTGGCGCGTGTTCCACATGCCTTGCTCAGATGAACCTGGCGGCTAGCCCGCCAACCATTCAGCCCGCTCCACAGCCGGAAGTCACCAGCCTCACTGGCGCGCCGCTCGTTCAAGGCACCGCCACCGGCGATCGCGTTTTTGTTGCCTTCGGCGCCGCTCCCGGTGGTCCCATCGCGGTATGGAATGCGAGTGCCCCGAATCAGTTCATCACTTCTGCCGCCAACGCTTCAACGACGGATCTAGGAGCCTCGTCCGGCGGCAGCATATTTGCTTTCCAATCAAACGGCACGACCGAAATCCGCGCCGCGGATCTTTCCCTCATTTCCGTTCCCACTGCGGCTGAGCTCGATCAAATCCCGGGGCGTTTGCTGGTGCCCGGTGTTGCTCTGCATCCTTCCGGCGCCTTGATCTATCAACCTTTCCTGACCGGTGCTTCTGGGAGCGCTGGGGTGAAAGGCGGCATCGACATCCTCGACGCGCATTCGGGCGCCATCCGTTTACGAATTTTTCTTCCGCAGCAGTTCATGACCGATGCCGACGGCCTTCATGGCAGCTTTCTTACTACGGACGAAAGTGGTCAGCGGCTCTTCGCCATCACTTCCTCGGATGGCACACCCCAGAACGCCGCCTTAACCGTAGTTCAACTCGCCGCCGTCCCATTGGGAATCGGCACCATCACTCCTTCCACTGTCGCCGCAGCCGGTGGCGCGACTCTCACCATCCGGGGCAGCGGCTTTCAGAGTGCCGCCACTCTCACCATCAACGGAAAAGCTGCCAGCGTTACATTCAAGGATGCCGGCACTCTTCTGGTCGTAACTCCCAGCCTTACTCCCGGCTCTCAGCAGCTCACCATCACAAATCCCGACGGCGAAGCGATTTCGCTGGATGCCGCCTTCATCGCCAACTAAGCGAGTGCTCGCCTCTTTTCTCTTCTCCGGATGCCGTCTAACCTTTTCGCGGTATGCTCATCCAACTAGGAATCAATAAAATATCCACATTCGCTGCGAGGGAAGTTCGCCCGGCGCGCGACTCAAGAAAAGGGTCTAAATGGAAACGCGAAAATTAGGAAACTCGGATATCAAAATAACGCCTGTCGGTTTTGGTGCTTGGGCCCTCGGTGGCGGCGGCTGGGAATTTGCCTGGGGCCCGCAAGACGATGTCGACTCCATTGCCGCGATTCATCGCGCACTGGAACTGGGCGTCAACTGGATTGACACTGCCGCCGTTTACGGCCTGGGCCACTCCGAAGAAGTCGTCGCGCGCGCGCTGAAGGAATGGCGCGGCCCGCGCCCGGACGTTTGCACCAAATGCGTTTTGTGCTGGAACGACCAGGGAAAAATTTGGAAGGAATTCAATCCGGATTCCATTCGCCGCGAATGCGAAGCCAGTCTCCGCCGCCTGCAAGTCGAATCCATCGATCTCTATCAGATGCACTGGCCCCCGGACGACGGCAAACCCGGCCTCGAAGAAGCCTGGCAAACACTCGCCGCGCTGAAAGCCGAAGGCAAAGTCCGCTGGATCGGTGTGTCCAACTTCAACGCAGCGCAGATCCAACGCGCCGAAAAAATCGCTCCGGTCACTTCTTTGCAGCCGCCCTATTCCATCATCCGCCGCCAAATTGAAGCCGAGACTCTTCCTTATTGCGAGAAGCAGGGAATCGGGGTGATCTCTTACGCACCCATGGCCTCCGGTTTGCTCACCGGCGCCATGACCCGCGAGCGCGCCGCCGCCTTGCCAGCCGATGATTTTCGCAGCCGCAATCCGGAATTCCGCGAGCCGCGTCTTTCGAAGAATATCGAGCTTGTCGAGCGCTTGCGCCAGGTGGGCGCCCGCCACGGCCGCAGCCCCGGTGAAGTTGCCATCGCCTGGACTTTGCGCCGTCCGGCGATCACCGGCGCCATCGTGGGCGCCCGCAACGCCAAACAGTCCGAAGGTGTCATGCGCGCCGGCGAACTGAAGCTCTCCACCGAAGAGATCGCGGAAATTGAAGGCGCCGCCGCGGCCACTGCTCGCTGAACTTAATCAAGCAGCGGCGGAGTTGAAATGCAGCGACCATGCGCGCATTCCTTAGAGCGATTTTTCGAAACCAAAAAGAGCTACGCCCGCTGGTAGTCCGGCTTCCAACTCTTGATGAGTTGCTTGATGGTCTTGCGCTCCGTCAGTTTTTCGTCGAGAACTTTTCTCGCCAGCGCCGGCAACTCCGCATCACTCGCAAACCGCAGCGACACGATTTGATTGATAGTCAGCTCGCCGGTTCTTGCTTGCAAATCCCCAGGCAGCACTTGCGCGTACCGCAGCCGCTCCTCTAAACGAATGACCCGATCCTGCACTGCCAGCGCAAATAGCCGCGCGCTGAAGACCAGAATCACCAGTGCCGTGGCTAGCAGTACGCCAAAGACTCCCGCGAACGAAAATCCCAAACTCTTCAAGCGGTACAAGGACCACCCAAAATTGATCACCAATACCGGCACCGCAAAGAAATGAAACGGCGGTACAAACTTTGCATGATTTCCCAAATTCTGCTCGGTCATTGCTCTTCCTCCATTGTGGCGCTTGATTGTAGCAAACCCGATCTTCCTTCCTTGAAGATCTTCCGCGCGCGGCTACCTTCT
>JBGQDD010000243.1:0-5436 GCA_041495665.1 Candidatus Acidiferrum sp. | reverse complement strand
GGGGCCAAAAAACAATAATGAAACGCGCCAGGCAATTCCGCGCCCTGGCCGGGCTTGCTGTTGGTGCCCTCATCGGCGGCTGCACAGTGGGTCCAAAGTACCAGCGTGCCACCGCGCCGGTGCCCGCAAAATGGGACGTCTCGGAGCCCTGGCGCGAGAGTGTGCCAAGAGACGGCGTGGCCAAAGGCGAATGGTGGAGCGTTTTCCATGACGACGAATTAACTGCATTGGAAAAGCAAGCGCTCGACGCCAACCAGACCATCAAAGTCTCCGCCGCGCGGCTGGAGCAAGCCCGGGCATCGGCGGGAATCCAGATTGCCACGCAATTCCCAAACGTGGCGGCCGTCCCGAGCGTCCAGCGCCAGCGCCTCTCGGGCAATCGTCCCACGAGCAGTAACTTTCCCGCGACCGGTCCGGTCTCGCAAACAAACATTTCTCTGCCGTTCACGGCCGGCTATGAAGTGGATTTGTTTGGCCGGCGGCGCCGCAGCATTGAGACAGCGCAGGCGTCCTACCAGGCAAGCGCGGCCGATCTCGAGAACGTGCGGCTGGTGATCGCGGCGGAGCTCGCAGGCGATTATTTCACGCTACGGCAGCTCGATACGGAGCTGGGAATTCTGAATCGCACCGTGGAGAATCTGCAAAAAGCTCTGCAGCTGGTGGATTCCCGGCATAAAGGCGGCGTGGCCTCCGGGCTGGACGTGGCGGAAGAAGAGACGCTTCTGAATACCACTCGGACCCAGGCCATCCTGCTGCAGCAACATAGGAAACAGTTCGAAGATGCTATCGCCGTCCTGATCGGAAAACCCGCGCCGGACTTTCATCTTTCGCCTGGAGAATTGAAAGACGTGCCGCTAACGCTGGGCGCGGGACTGCCCTCGGATTTGCTGGAGCGGCGGCCGGACGTCGCGGAAGCTGAGCGGCAAATGGCCGTGGCTAACGCGCAAATCGGAATTGCCCGTGCCGCGTACTATCCGTCGCTGAATCTTTTTGGAAATGGCGGGTGGCAGGCCGCCGATATCGCCAAGCTGGTGAACGTACAGAGCACGTTCTGGGCGGTCGGCGCCAACGTCGCGGAAAGCATTTTCACGAGCGGGGCACGGCGCGCGCAGGTGCAGTTCGCCAAAGCGGGCTACGACGCCAGTGTGGCTGCCTATCGCGATAGCGTTTTGAATGCCTTTCGCGAAGTGCAGGATGACGTGACCGGTTTGACCGTCCTGGACCAGGCGAACCAATCGCAGCAGCGAGCCGTCGATGCGGCGCGACGCACCCTGGACATCGCCAGCAGCCGCTACGCTGGTGGCCTCGTGAATTATCTGGATGTAGTAAACGCGCAACAGAATCTGCTGAACAGTGAACAGGAACTCGCCGTGATTCACGGACAGCGGCTGGTGACCAGCGTGCTCCTCATCAAGGCCCTGGGCGGCGGCTGGGATGCCTCGAGCCTTTCCGCGGTTCAGGTGAAGCCAAAGCTGAAGGACGTTGTGGCGCCGTAAGCGGATCAACTCGCCGAAAAAGGTAGCAGGAGAAGGTCCGCTGTGGCGAAGACTTTGCCTGCGCCTCGCATTCGCAGCAAACTGCTACGCACCTCGAAACTGCCATCGATCAGTAGCGGTTGGTCCTGAACCCGTACATGTTTCCGCCGATCCCCAGCAATTGTGGGATTGGCGCCAGTTTGCGCCATCTCCTCGAGTGACCCATTCTCCAGCTAAGCCAATTCAGGCCCGTCGCCATAGCCAGTCCTGTGGCGTAATACGCAGGTGCAGGGAGCTTCGCAAACGGTCTTGCCACGGGGTCGGTTTCGTACCACCAGGAGTTCTTCCTCGCTTCGAGTGTTTGATGCATATCCGCCAAAGCCGCACCGTAAACAGCCGCGCTCAGAACGACGAACTGTTTCCTGGAAAAACGCACCGCGGGTTTTAACTTTGGCTCCATGAAAACTGTGTTGGCATTCCGTCCGCGTACTGCGGATTTCAAGTCAGGTGCATTCCATGCCCGAGCGGCAGCGGAGAACTTTGGTACTAAATCGGGTGACGTTGTCTGTGTCATGCCGGCCGGTGCCAAAAACGTCCCCGCCAACATGGCCGTGCCAAAAACGAATCGATAACTCAAGGCGTCCTGCTCTTCCCGCTAGGAACTACAATGGAAAGAGCTGGCAATTACCTTACCAACCGCTTCACGTACACGAGCACGCGTCAACCGCCGTCCTCATCACGGCCGAAGCTTTCTCTTTTGCTCTACTTGTGGTTGCAGTTCGTTCTTAGGTCGTCTTTCAATGGGATTTCCTTGTCACCTCGGGCCGACTCAACCGCGAATGGCAGCGGGCCATTTTGGAATTTATCGACTCTCTGCATTTCAGATGGGGACAAGATCGCGCGGTGTCAGCCCGGGTTCCGCCGTTCCAGCCCTGCTCGCGCGCGGGTCAGATTCTTGCGAAGGGTCACTCTTTCAGGGATGGCCCGTGTCGTGAGCGGAAACAACCCGGCCATATGGCGAAGCGCGGCTGAGGCGGTCAAACATTTGGTACGCGGCCGTCGCGATCCGGATTATTGCATCCCCTCCATCTTTTTCCCGGTGCAGATAAGTTGTCATCACGCTGATCACGAACGGCCGGTTGCCCGTGAAAACGATGCCGGAATCATTGCGCACACCTTCGAGCTCCCCGGGCTTATTGGCAATGCGCAGGTCTTCGGGCAATTCCGTTGGGATGTAGCTTTCTTTATGCACGCTCAGGAGCTCAAAAAAATCATCGGTCAGTTGCTTATTCAATACTTTTCCGCGGTACAAGTCTTCCAGCAGCGTCATCATCTCGCGCGGCGTGGCGATGTTCTCGCGGCCTTCTGCGGCGGCCTTCACATCCATCATCTTCCGCCGCAGACGCGTATGCGTCAGGCCGAGCGAATCGAGAAGCGCATCCACGTTTTCCATGCCGATCCGGTCGATGATGATATTGGTGGCGGAGTTGTCGCTCACGGAAATCATCAGAGCGGCAACGTCGCGAATGGTCAGCCGCGTCACGCCGGGAGTGAGCGCTCCGGCGATGCCGCTCCCTGCAACAAGATCAGCCGATTGCAGCGTGTAGAGGTCGCCGAGCTTGATTTTGCCCTGCTGCGCCTGACGATAGAGTTCCGCAAGAATAGCGATCTTGATGGAGCTGGCCGTGGGAAGCACTTCATCGGCGTGAAGCAAATATTTTTGTCCGGTGGTGAGATCGAGGATGGCGACGCCAAGGACGCCGTCAAGATTGCGGTCAACCCCGCTGATGGTCGCTTTCAGCTTTTGCCACAGAATTTGTTCTTTCTCCTGGGAAGTTTTTTCTTGAGGAACTTGTTGCGCGCAGGACGGCACTGGTGCCCAGACCATGACGGCAAGCAAAGCGAGGAAGAAAAATCGTTTCAGCACGGTGACCTCCGGGTCAGCGGGATTATAAGGCCGAATGGGTGCGAACAAAGGAAAAGCCCTGCGTGCAAGTTTCACCAACAGCAAGCCGGTTGGGCTGAGCTGCAGGAAGCGCGCTAGGGCGGCGGGGTGTATCTAGTGTGGAACGCTGAGTTCTTGACTATGGAAGGGCGAGGCCCATAAGGGCCACAATAGAAACAGGCACCCACCCGCCTGCGGAATGTTGAACCGATCAATACTGGGGAATTCTGGTAAGGAAGATCGGCCAGCATCGCAATTATGGGAGAGATGAATCATGCGCAAAATTTTAGCAGGTACATTGTACATGTTTTTGGCCGCAACGCTGTCGCTCGCTGCACCGCGTCAAGACCGCCGCGACCGGGACGACCGTCACGACAACGGGAAGCATAAAGGCCAGGACAAGCATGAAGATCGCGGCGACGGCGACCGCCATGACAACGGCAAACACAAGGTCTGGGATAATCCGCACAACCCCCATGCCAACTGGAATTCCGATCACGACCGCATCCAACCGGGGCGGGCTTATCCGCACGGCCGCTACGAGCACGTGAGAAGTGACTTCATCGCCCGGCGAATCGATTTTCGGACCCGTCGCGTGGTGCTCTACGACAATTCGAATTGGGTGGTTGCCTCCTACGACCTCGATCGCTGCCGCGATTGGGCATGGGACCGCGATCGCGTCTATGTGTACGACGACGATCATCACCCCGGCTGGTATTTGCTCTTCAATGCAAGGCTCGGACGCTCCGTCCACGTCGAATATTTCGGCCTGCACTAGACAACTCGAGCCGTAGAAAACCTAGGCAGAAGAGTGGCGTGCAAGCAAGGGGCAAAGCCCAATGGCTTTGCCCTGCCTTGACTTGAACGAGTATAAGCAGAGACAAACGCACAACCGAGTGCGCCCTCGACACAAATCAGAGATTATCAAGGAAAAATTGAGTAACGCGCTGCATCAGGACGCGGCGGGCAGGCGGATCGCTCACGCCGTGGCCGCGGCCCGGAAAAGCCAGAACCTCAACGTACTTCCCCGCCTCGATAAGATCGTTAATCACCGAGAGCGTGTTCGCGAAGTGCACGTTGTCATCGCCGGTGCCATGAGCAATCATCAATTTGCCTTTGAGCTGCGCGGCATATTTCACCGGTGAAGAATCCTGATACCCTTTCTCGTTTTTCTGCGGCAGGCCGAGGTACCGCTCGGTATAAATCGAATCGTAGTAGCGCCAATCCGTAACCGGGCCGCCCGCGAAACCCACTTTGAAATCGTCGCCTGCTTCGAACATGGCGTGCAGCGTCATGTGGCCGCCATAGCTCCATCCCCAGATGCCAATGCGATTCGAATCGACGTACGGCAGTGACTTGAGATATTGCACGCCGTCGCGCTGGTCGGAAAGCTCCTGTGCGCCGAGGCGAAAGTGGAGCGGTGTTTCGAATGCATGGCCGCGCCCGGTCGAACCGCGATTATCAACCGAAAAAATTATGTACCCTTTTTGCGCCATGAGCTCGTGCCAGAGAAAATTCGCGCCGCCCCAGGCGTTGCGAACGACCTGAGCGTGCGGCCCTCCATACGTGTAAACCAGCACGGGATATTTTTTCTGCCGATTAAAGTCCTGCGGTTTGATGATGCTGGCGTTGAGCATTACCCCGTCCCGCGATTTCACCGTGAAAAATTCCATGGGTGAGAGACGGTAGTCCGCAAGCTCGGCGATTTTGTTTTCGTTAATTGTGGCGACGCGCGATCCATCGGCGCGGTAGAGGTCCTGGCGCGGCGGTGTCGCGGCGTTCGAATAGGTGTCGTAGAAAGCAGCGGCATTGGGCGCAAGGACCGCGGCGTGCGTGCCTTCTTCCCTGGTGAGCCGGGTGAACCCTGTCCCGTCAAGAGCAACGCGGTAGAGATGGCGTTCCAGTGGAGATTTTTCCGTGGCGGTGAAATAGACAAGACCCTTTGCTTCATCTACGGCATCGACCGCCGCGACCTCCCAATCGCCCTTGGTGAGCTGCGCGAGCTGCTTGCCATCG
>JBGQDD010000242.1:0-5445 GCA_041495665.1 Candidatus Acidiferrum sp. | reverse complement strand
GCAGCGCTTTCGCCGAGCCAAAGCCCCAATCCTTTTGCCCCAGCGGAAACGTCTCCAAAATGTTCAGCATTTCCAGCGCCGCGACGCCCTGCACGTTGGGTGGCAACTCGTAGATCGTCCAATCACGATAAGTAGTGGAAATCGGCTCGACAAATTCGCTCGAATACTCCGCCAGGTCCTGCGAAGTCATCGGCCCGTTGTGCCGCTTCATCGACTCCAGAATCTTCGCGGCGATTTCGCCTTTGTAGAACGCCTCTCTGCCGTGCTGCGCGATCTGCTCGAGCGACCAGGCCAGCTCAGGATTGCGAAACACCTCGCCCATTTTCGGCGCGCGGTCTCCGGGAAGATAGGTCTTCGCCGCCGTTTCATCAGTTCGCAGGTAATTCACTTCCCCTGCCCAATACGCCGCCGTCCATTCCGGAACTGGAAAACCGTCCTGCGCCGTTCGAATCGCCGCCGCCAAATCCTCCGCCAGCTTCTTTCTTCCAAATTTATCCGCCAGCTTCTGCCAGCCGTCCACAGCGCCCGGCACTGTGATTGCGTTCACTCCTTGCTGCGGCATGCTCCGAATTCCCTGCTTCTGTAAATATTCGATCGTCAATCCTCTTGGCGCCCATCCGCTGGCATTTAATCCGTAGAGCTTGTTCGACTTCGCGTCATAAACAATCGCGAAGAGGTCTCCTCCGATGCCGTTCATCATCGGCTCTACCACGCCCATCATCGCGTTCGCCGCGATCGCCGCATCCACGGCATTCCCGCCGCGCTCGAGAATCCGCACGCCCGCTTGCGCCGCCAGCGGCGATTCCGCGGCCACAATTCCATTGCGCGAGATCACCATCGACCGCCCCTGCGAACGATCTTGAGCGATCGTTCCGAGCGGTGTTATCGCCATGACGATGAAAAGATCTAGGAAGATGCACAACTTGGGAAAAATCCTCATGATCTGAGTTCGCTCCTCCCTTGAATCGCTCGTTCCCTTGCGCGAAACCTCTAACCCATCCCACCCGCATCACTCGGCCCAGCGACGCCGTACAGACCGAGTCGCGTCTCTGCTTTCATTGCCGTTCGTCGGCGGATTATAGTGCAGCAGCGCCGGGCCACATAGTATGCCGCCGTTCCTGTATTTCACCAGCGTCTTCTCGTAACCTTGAAAAAGGGCTTCACCAGATTTCGTTGCCTCCCGCCTCAGAGTAACCAAAGAAGCACGCAGAGGGAAACTGGCTCTCCATTGCGTTATTCTCTAGATGCAGTCACCCCCTTCCGCTTGAATCCATTTCCCGGTTTTCTCGAATTGTCCGGGCGTGAGCGTGAAGCCATGAAAAAGAAGCGGCTGGGGGAAGTCCTGCGTGAACGCGGCCATCTCTCCGCGGCCGACCTCAACAAGGCACTCCTGGATCAGCAAGGTAAATTCATTCATCTGGGTGAATTGCTGCTCCAGCGCGGCATGATCGCCAAGATTGACCTCATTTCCGCGCTTGCCGAAGTTTCTTCCATTCCCTACCTGGATTGCATGCGCGTAACAGTGGATCCCGAGGCCCTCAAATCTATCCCGTTTGACATGGCCAAACGTTGCGCGGTCTTGCCGCTCGGACTTCAGGAATCCAGCCTTGTCGTGGTTATGGCCGAACCGCAAAACTTTCAAATCGTGGATGAACTTCGCTTCAAGACCGGGTTGAAGATCGTCCCGCGGCTCGGCTTCCGCGGAGAAATTCAGGCCGCCATCAATAAACACTATGGCGTCCCCGAACTCGAACCAATTCTGCCCGCCGCAACCTCCTCCGCTCTAGCCGTCGAGCAACGGATGGAATTCATCTCCTATAGCGATCAGCAGCGCAACGTCGAGGCTATGCGCGAAATGCAGTCCGAGCTCCACCAGAAATCTAAGACCACGCCGGCCGTTCAAATCGTCGCTTCCATGATTCAAGCCGCCGCGGCAAAAAAAGCCAGCGACATTCACGTCGAACCTCAAGCCAGCGACACCTCCATCCGCTTCCGCGTCGATGGTATCTTGCGCGAACACCTTCGCGTCCCCAAAGCACACCAGAATTCCGTCACCTCGCGCATCAAAATTCTCTCCGATATGGACATCTCCGAACGCCGCGCGCCCCAGGACGGCCGCTTCCTCGTGAAAATCGGTGATTCCCGGATTGATCTGCGCGTCTCTACCCTCCCCACCCAATACGGTGAAAAAGTCGTCATGCGCCTGCTCGGGATGGACGCTCCCTTGCAGGATTTCTCGACTCTCGGATTTCCCCCTGGAATCGCCGACCAGTTGAAAAACATGCTCACGCTGCCCCAGGGCATGATTCTCGTCACCGGGCCTACGGGTTCCGGCAAGAGCACTACCCTTTATTCCTGCCTCAACGTGCTTCGCAAGCCCTCCGTCAACATCATCACCGTGGAAGACCCCGTCGAATACGCCATCCCTGGCCTCAATCAGGTGCAGGTCAACACCAAAGCCGGACTCACCTTCGCCACCAGCCTGCGCTCCATTCTTCGCCAAGATCCCAATATCATCATGATCGGTGAAATCCGCGACCAGGAAACGGCGGAGATCGCCTTGAAGTCCGCCCAGACCGGTCACCTCGTGCTCTCCACGCTCCACACCAATGACAGCATCTCCGCCGTCACTCGTTTGCTCGATCTGGGCATCCCTGGCTTTCAGATTGCCGCTTCCATGACCGGCATCATCGCTCAGCGCCTCATCCGCCGCCTCTGTTCCTGCCGCAAGCAGGTCCCCGTGACGCCGGAATACATTGCGCAGTTCCTCCAGGCCGGAGCCCCCATTCCACCAAGCGTTCGCTTCACTGCCAACGGTTGCGATGACTGCGATCTCTCCGGCTATAAAGGGCGCATTGGTATCTACGAAATGCTCGTTCTCGATGATTCCATTCGCTCCGCGATTCGCGATACCGGACGAACGGACGCCATCCGCGCACTCGCCCGCGCCAACGGCATGAAGTTCATGCACGAATATGCTCTTGAGCATGTTCAACAAGGACTCACTTCGCTCGAAGAAGTGCAGCGCGTCGTTCCCATCGAGCAGACCGCCGCGCTGAGTTGCCTCGCCTGTCAGCGTGAACTTTCTCCCGCTTTCGTGTTTTGTCCCTTCTGCGGCGAACGGCGCGCAAACCCCGAGTTCCGCCCGCAGCTACTATCCCTCGTGGAACAAGGAGTTGTGAGCGAATGAGCTCGAACAATTTTGCACGTAAGCCGGCGAATGCCCGTCTCAGCCCGCGCGTTCACACCATCGCGAATATTTCCGTCCATTACGAAGGCCGTACGGAGGAGTTAGCCTCTCGGCCGCCGGATGTCAGTCGCCAGGGAATGTTCATCAGCACCGTACGGAATTTTCCAGTGGGTGCGGTGTTGAATCTAAGATTTTGTCTGGAGCTCTCGGGGGCCCAAATTAGTACGCGCTGCGAAGTCCGGTATTGCCTCCCCGGTGTCGGCGTGGGTGTGGAATTCATCGGAATCTCCCCCGAAGCGGTCCGCGATATCGAACGAGAAGTTAAATTGTGCAGCCGTCAAAACCCTCGCCCTAAATCGGTAAAGAAGAAGTAAGTCAGCTAGCTTGCCTATGGTTCGCCTCCTGCGGGATAGCGAAGAATCGGATAAACCCACCATCTCTGGGCGTTTGGAATTTTCCGGCGAACGCCCTAGAATTCAGAGGACGTGGGCAAGCATTCGGGCTAAGCTTATCTGCCCATCCCTCGTCTGCTAATTTGCGGAGACCACCAACTTGTCTGAGCAGCGCCCAGCCATGCAACCCGCGGCACCGATTGCTCCCAGCGATCCTCGCCTCAGCGCGCAGATCGACGCCCTCCTTGCCGCTCGCCACTCCGATCCCTTCGCCCTCCTCGGCCCTCATCCCACTGATGGCAACTGGACGGTGCGCTTTTTCCTGCCTGGGGCTGCGGAAGCCTGCATCTCTTTGAAGCCTCCCGCCATTGAAGGCGCCACGCTCGCACCTGCGAAGGTCACCGACGCCATCAAACTTCGCCCCGAAGGCTTCTTTGAAGCCACCTGGCCTTCCAACCAATCCGCTCCGCCCGCCCCGGGCAGTTACAAGATTCAGGGACGCACGCACTCCGGCGATGCATTTGAAATCTTCGATCCCTATGCCTTTCCCATCGTACTCAGTGAGTTTGACCTCTACCTCATTGGCGAAGGCCGCCATTACGACACTTACGAAAAGCTCGGCGCTCACGTGATCACCCTCGAAGGCGTCCGCGGCGTTCACTTCGCCGTTTGGGCCCCCAGCGCAAAACGCGTCAGCGTCGTGGGCGACTTCAATCGTTGGGACGGCCGCGTGCATCCCATGCGCGCCCGCGGCTCCTCCGGCCTCTGGGAAATTTTCCTCCCCGAGCTTCCCGAAGGCGCCATCTACAAATATGAAGTCGTCGGCCCCAGCGGCAACATTCTCCCCCTCAAAGCCGATCCCTACGCCTTCCGCTCCGAACTGCGCCCCAACACCGGCTCCGTCGTCGCGCGTCTCGATCACCACAAATGGAAGGACGCCGGCTGGATCTCCCACCGCGCCCAGAAAAACTGGTTCGAATCACCAATCTCCATCTACGAAGTCCATCTCGGCTCCTGGCGCCGCATCCCGGAAGAACACGATCGCTGGCTCACCTACCGCGAGCTCGGCGACCAGCTCATCCCCTACGTCAAGGATCTCGGCTACTCCCACATCGAACTGCTCCCCATCATGGAGCATCCCTACGATGGCTCCTGGGGCTACCAGACTCTCGGCTACTTTGCCGCCACCAGCCGTTACGGCACTCCCGCCGAATTCATGGAATTTATCGATCGCTGCCACCAGGCCGGCCTCGGCGTCTTTCTCGATTGGACTCCCGCGCATTTTCCCCGCGACACTCACGGCCTCTCCCAGTTCGACGGCACTCATCTCTACGAACATTCCGACCCGCGCCAGGGCGCCCATCCCGACTGGGGCACGCTGGTCTACAATTACGGCCGCAACGAAGTCCAAAACTATCTCATCTCCAACGCCCTCTTCTGGCTCGACAAATACCACATCGACGGCCTGCGCGTGGACGCTGTCGCCTCCATGCTCTATCTCGATTACTCGCGCAAACCCGGCGAGTGGGTACCCAATCAATTCGGCGGCCGCGAAAATCTTCACGCCATCGATTTCATCAAGCGCATGAACGAAGTCGCCCACGGCAAATTCCCCGGCGTTCTCACCATCGCCGAGGAATCCACTTCCTGGCCCGCCGTCTCCCGCCCCACTTATCTCGGCGGCCTCGGTTTCAGTTTCAAATGGAACATGGGCTGGATGAACGACACTCTAAAATATTTTTCCCACGATCCCGTTCATCGCAAATACGAGCATAACAAACTCACCTTCTCGCTCCTCTACGCCTTCAGCGAAAACTTCTTACTTCCCTTTTCCCACGACGAAGTCGTCCACGGCAAAAATTC
>JBGQDD010000241.1:0-5467 GCA_041495665.1 Candidatus Acidiferrum sp. | reverse complement strand
AGGGCCAGCAAATCGCGAAAGTTGTAACTCAATGTCCCTTCTCGGATGTGGAACCAGGCAATTCCAGCAAAGTTTTCAAATCTACTCCACGCGGTCGACCAGCACCACGCGCTCTTCCTTGTCGATCTCCCGCAGGCGCACTTCAATAATCTCCGTGTCGCTGGTTTGCACGTTGCGTCCGATGTACTGCGCCTCAATCGGCATTTCGCGGTGCCCGCGGTCGATCAGCACGCAAAGAGAGACGCGCTTGGGACGGCCCAGATCAAACAGCCCGTTCATCGCCGCGCGAATGGTGCGGCCGGTGTAAAGGACGTCATCGATCAGGACAAGGTCCATGCTATCGACGCCAAAAGAAATGTCCGAGGAGCGCAACACCGCATGCGGCGCCACTTTCGAAAGGTCGTCGCGGTACAGCGTAATGTCCAGCACGCCTACGGGAACGTCAACGCCGTCGATGCCGCGCATGGCCTGGGCAATCCGTTGGGCAAGAGGCACGCCGCGTCTCACGATCCCGATCAGCGCGAGGTGCTTCGTGCCGCCCGTTTTTTCGACGATTTCATGGGCCAGCCGCTGTATCGTGCGGTCGATTTCCGGCGCGGACATCAATTGCCCTTTTTCGACGATGCGCATGGCCGGGTAATCGTATCATTGGTGACCGCAGAGTGGTCAATCCGCTCTGCTTACACGCCGGTGTAAACGGGACGTGCTAGACTCCGCGGCGGAGTGGGGAGGTATCTCTAGCCATGGCTCGCAGGACAAACTCGATCGGACACCGCACCATAAGCGCCCTCGTTCTATTGGCGCTAATCTTCACATTTCCGTCGCTGACAAACGCGCAAGCCCGGCCCGCGGCCTCGACGGCCGCAAAAGCGCAAGCGAAACCCAAGCTCGTTGTCCTGCTGGTAGTGGACCAGATGCGCGGCGACTACGTGGACAAGTTCCTCGGCCAGTGGACCGGCGGCCTCAAGCGTCTCGTCGACGAAGGCGCGTGGTTCCGCGATGCCGCTTATCCCTATGCCACCACGGAAACCTGCGTCGGCCATTCCACTATCTCCACCGGAGCTTTCCCCTCAACTCACGGCATGGTCGTCAATTCCTGGTGGGACCGTGAACTGGGGAAGAGTGTGACTTGCACCTCCGATTCGAAAGCCAGGAATTCCGCTTATGGTGGCGCATCCTTCAAGGAGGGTGATTCCGAGTCGGACGAAAAAGAAGGCGGAAATAGTGGCGTCCACCTCGCGATACCATCCTTTGCCGACGAATTGAGATTTCAGGCGGGAACGCGGACGCGGGTGGTGACGTTTTCTCTGAAAGCCCGGGCGGCCATCACGCTGGCGGGACATCAGGCCGATGGCGTAGCTTGGCTGGATGACAGCACAGGAGCCTGGGTCACTTCAAACGCTTTTGGGACACTCCCTTTCCTGGATGACTACGTGAAAAAGAATCCCGTGAGAAGGGACTATGGAAAGACCTGGAATCTGCGCCTGGACAAGAAGAATTACCTCTACGCCGAAGAAGCTGTTGGTGCTGTGCCGCCTGACGGATGGAGTCTTTCTTTTCCACATCCACTGCGCGGGAAAGCCGGCGGCGGCGACCCGGATGGCGCCTTTTACAAGCAATGGAAAACGAGCCCGTTTGCCGATACTTACCTTACCCAGCTCGCGGAGTTAGCGGTGGACCAACTCGGCCTTGGAAAAAGCGGCGGTACGGATTTTCTGGGAATCGCGTATTCACCCTTGGATTATGCGGGACACGCTTTTGGGCCTCGGAGTTGGGAAGTTCAGGACATTCTGGCGAGACTCGATGAAGACCTCGGTGAACTGTTAGCGCATCTGGACAAAGAAGTAGGCCGCGGAAATTACGTCGTCGCGTTGAGCGCCGACCACGGCGTCGTGCCCATTCCCGAAGACATGCAAAAAACCGGCGCCGACGCCGGCGTCCTGCATTTGCCCCAAGTGCAGGAACGGATTGAAAAAGCCCTCGAACCTTTCAATTACCCAAAGCCCGCCATCGCGCGGATCACCGGCAGCGACGTTTATTTCGTGCCCGGCGTCTATGACAAGCTGCAGCAGAATCGCGCCGCGTTCCAGGGCGTTCTGGACGCCGCGCTGGCACAGCCCGGCGTGGCCGCCGTCTATCGCGCCGAAGAATTGCGCGACCGCCCCGCCACGCAAAGCCCCACGCGCCGCGCCATGTCCTATAGTTATTTCCCCGGCCGCAGAGGCGACCTGTTCATCCTGCCGAAACCGTACTGGCTCATGGACGGAACTCCATTGGGAAAGCCGCGCTCGTTCGGCACCGGCCACGTCACGCCCTACAATTACGATCAGCACGTCCCGGTTCTGCTGATGGGCTTCGGCATCCAGCCCGGCCAATACTTCCAACCCATCACGCCCGCCGACATCGCCCCAACCTTCGCCGCCCTCTGTGGCATCACCCTCTCCTCCCGCGACGGCCACGTCCTCGCCGAAGCCCTGAAGAGACCGGCAGAGCCCCGTGTCTCATCTCAACCTGCCCGGTCAAAATCCGCACCCGCGTCAGCTCCAAACACAAATCCCTGATGCAACCCGTTCGCTGATCTCTCATTGAGCTCAGTCAAGCCGCCGGAATTCAGCGAAGTTCGAATATCTCAAGATAGCCGCGGCGAATAACGGCGAGTCTGTGACCATTCGGTGAAATAGCAGGTGCGACGAGAGTGCTTATATAGGGCCGAGGGTCCCACTCAAAATGAAAAAGCTCATTGCCAGAGTGCGTATCGAAAATGCGGTAGATATCCACATGGCTTGTGGTTTTAGGGTAATCGCCAACGCTTAGCTTGGAGCCTCGAACTTTATATGCTTGCTGATGAATGCAAAATCGAGACCCAGAGGCTGCTGGAACTATGTCAGTGCCACTCCATTGAGGCAGAATCGAAATGCGATATCTAATCGTGCCGTCGAGATCAACGCCAACAAACGTCCGGTCGTTCTCGTAAGTTGCGAAAACATCGTCGCTAAGAAATTGCGCATTTAGCCGCAATCCACCGCCGTGGAAGTTAAGAAGTTTATCGTGCGCATCGTCTTGCAACAAATAGAGCTGATTCCCGCGGGTCGCGAGCACAGCAGTGTCCCCTGGCATTGCTGCTTGGCCAAAGGCAAAGTGCTTGAGGGTCCTGAATGAATCTGCGTCCAACAACTTCTGCTCGTTCTGAGCATTGCCACCTGCCATGACCCTTGTTCCTCTTGGAGACACAAATAGCGGGCCATTGCCAGGAATCAATATGGGCGGATCGCATTCAAGATTCTGGGAGCAAAGACGAAGCGTAGGTCCAGCGAGTGCAACGAACTTACCGTCGTGAGTTGCGCGGACTGAACCCATGAACTTTTCGACGGATAAGTCAGCCGTTTTGACAAGCGCTTTCTGCGATATATCAAACACCAAGAGTCTTGAGGCTGGCTTGTCAGTACTGAGCGGTTCGACCGGACCAGTAAAGAAACGCTCATTTATGCTAACAAGGATGAGGTTGTCCGACAGAAATGCTAGATCAGTGTAATCGGCGAGAGATTGGTGCGGTAATTTTCTGGGATAGTCGTACGCATGCAGGTCTTCACGAAATATGGGATCAGGGATTAGGGACCTTTGAGCCGCTCCTGTCAAAGTGAGCACAGTGCCTGCGGCGAGGAATAGTTTGCCCATCTCCAGAATTAATCTCGGCGACATATAGTCACCCGAGCATTTAGGTTGCCAGGAGGAGCAGAGACGGAATGTCAGTCCATAAAGATTACTTAAGTGCTTCTAAGTCTGTCGAATCCGACCCATCGGATACCAAAATCTAGATGCCGCCATCTTAGATGTATTAGAATGGTTGATTTGGTTTCTAGTTACACATGGAGTGAATATCTTGCGGCTTGGAAGTCGCGGGAGCTTTTGCATGCGGGCCTATTGGGGGGAAGGCGTCGATAATCCTTCGTTTAGGCAGAGATCTGTACCTTGCTCCTCTGCTAGCTCTTGGTAAGAAGGAAAACCGGAGACTGGCTGACCGTCAAATTTTGCGAGAGTGGTAGCGGCTTCGTGTTATCCTTTTCCACGAAGTGAGCTCCGGTGGCGCTGTCGACCTCAGCGTAAGAATTGGCGCGTTGCGCCTGCGGAATCCTATTCTCGCTGCCAGTGGAACCTTCGGTTACGGCCTCGAATTCGCCCACCTCGTTGACCTGAATCGTCTTGGCGGCTTTGTCACCAAAGGCCTCTCCCGCGAACCCATTGAAGGCGCCCCCGCCCCCCGGCTCTTCCCGACCGCCTCGGGTATGCTCAATGCCGTCGGCCTCCAGAATGTGGGTGTCCGCGCCTTCGTAGCCGAAAAACTCCCGGTACTGCGAAAATTCGATACGGCGGTCATCGCCAACGTCTTTGGCTACACACTCGAGGACTACGTCGAGGTGATTCGGGTCCTAGAGGACGCCGAGGGGCTAGCTGGCTACGAGCTCAATATCTCCTGCCCCAACGTCAAAAAGGGGGGTATGCAGTTTGGCAGTGATCCAGCTCAGGTAGCCGAGGTCGTCGCGGCCGCCCGGAAGGCCGCCGCAAAGCGCCCCCTCTGGGTCAAGCTGTCGCCCCTTGTTACAGACATTGGACTTATCGCGCGCTCAGCCGAAGATGCAGGAGCCGACGCCCTTACCGTAGCCAACACCTATCCCGCGATGGCCTTGGATTCCCGCACCGGGAAGTCCCGCCTCGGCAACCTAACCGGCGGTCTCTCCGGCCCAGCCATTAAACCCATCACTTTGAAGCTGGTCTGGGAAACGAAGAAGGCCGTCAAGACACCAATTATTGGCCTCGGAGGCATCGAGGCGGTCGAAGACGTGCTTGATTATCTCTCGGTAGGCGCGTCGGCAGTACAGGTCGGCACGGCCAGCTTTGCTGACCCCAAGGCCAGTGAGCGACTTGTCGAGGCCCTTACGAACGTACTATTTGATGCTAAAACGTTTACTTTGAATGAGATAAGAGACAGATTTCTCGCAGAAAATGGTTGACATAATGACTCTTTTTTGCTACACTTTTTTGGATTTGAGTAGCACAAAGAACACACTATGAGACATCGACTATTCATGAGCTGGGCTGCACTGCGGTGGGTACTCCTCATGTTCCTCGTCGCCCCGGCGATGGAGGCACCCCTCGTAGCGCATTTGAATCAACCCGTGAAGCCGATCAAGATCTGGGTGGGTAATTCCAGTTGGTATGGCCCAGGTTTCGATGGGCGCAAGACCGCCAACGGCGAGCGCTTCGACTCCGAAGCCCTTACAGCGGCGCACCCCAACCTGCCTTTTGGCTCGTTGGTCCGTGTAGTGAACCCCCGCAACGGCAAATTTGAACTGGTACGCATCAATGACCGGGGTCCCTATCAAGAAGGGCGCGAAATTGATGTATCCTATCGGGTCGCCCGGAAAATCGGCTTGATCCATTCGGGCGTGAGCCAGGTCCGACTCGAGCT
>JBGQDD010000240.1:0-5470 GCA_041495665.1 Candidatus Acidiferrum sp. | reverse complement strand
GGTGTCCCCGATCCCCTCCCTCTTGAGCTGCACCAGCGGGTGGATGTATTCGCCCAGGATGCGGATCGGCCGCGCCGGTGTGCTCTTCAGAAATTTGCGATCTTCATGCGGCGCTTTCGGCGCGTGCTGCGGTTTCAGTTTTGGGCCGTCGGACATGGTTCGTTTCTCCCCTTGAGACGAACCTTGATTGTAGGAATCGCCGCCGCTCACGGCAACGTCTTCCGCTGGACATGCGTCGAATCAAGTACAGTGTAGCGTGGGGCTTTAGCCCCGCGGGTGTTGCACTGCCCTGGGCTCAGGCTAAATCTTGTAATACCAGGTGATCCGAATGATCCGCATCGCAGGTGCATCCCTAACTCTGACGCTTCTTCTGGCGCTGGCCGGCGCTTCCACCCGCGCCCAGTCCCCCTCCGGCCCGCTCCCTCCCAAACCCGGCATCGAAGTCCAGCTGGCGCCCAAAGACACCCAAGCCAGGGTCAAAGTGCAGGTCACCCTGGTAAACACGCCGGTGACCGTCCGCAATGGCCGCGGCGACATGGTTCACAATCTGGAGGCACGCGACTTTCAGATTACCGACAATGGCGTAGCGCAGCAGATCTCCCACTTCGATCTCGGCGGCGACCCGCTCTCCCTGGTAATCCTGCTTCAGACCAGCTCGCGCATCGAATCTCTCCTGCCCCAAGTGCGCAAAACCGGCATTCTCTTCACACAAACCGTGATGGGGCCAACCGGCGAAGCCGCCGTGGTGAGCTTCAACGACTCGGTCGACAAGCTGCAGGATTTCACGGCGAACGGAGACCTGATCGAGAACACCATCGCGCATCTGGGAGAAGGGACATCGGGCTCGAAACTCTACGATGCCATGGCCGTCGGCGTGGAAATGCTCTCCGGCCGCCCGCAGGCCACCGCCGACAAACCCGGCCGCCGCCGCGTCTTGATGATTCTCTCCGAAGCCACCGATGCCGGCAGCGAAGCAAAACTGGGCGAAGTGCTGCGCCAGGCCCAGCTCGCCAACGTGACGATTTACAGCGTCGGACTTTCTACCACGCGCGCCGAGCTCCAAGCCCAGCCGAAAGACACGCGGCCGCATATCACCCCGCCCGGCACGTTTCCACTCCCGCCGCAGCCCGGCGTCCCGCAAACGCCCACCAGCGAAGAAAACCGCTACGGCAATATCGACTTGATGGCCGCCGCCGTCTGGGCCGTGCAGCACATTCACGATCAAGTGAAGGATCACGCGCTCGAAGTCGCCGCCACCGCCACCGGCGGCGCGCACCTCTCCACCTTCAAGGACCGCTCCATCGAAAAAGCCATCGACGAAATCGGCGGCGAGTTGCACTCCCAATACACCATCAGCTACACCCCGGCGGGCTCGGATGCCGCCGGCTACCATGAAATTAAAGTGAATGTCCTTCGCAACGATGCGAAAAACTTGAAGGTCCGCGCCCGCCCCGGCTACTACGTCGCCCCTCCCGAAATCTAAGGTTGCGGTTAGACTTACGCAATCTGCTTCCAGAAGTTGGCATCGCGGAAAGCGAGCAGCGCGTCCTTGCGCGCGTTCCAGCGCAGAAAATGTGGCAAGCGGGTGTGTTTGGCGTGGGCGTCACGGCTAGCCCAAACCTCATGCAGTAGGAGTGCGCCGGGCGTATCGATGCACCGGTGAAGATTGTAGGCGAGGCAGCCCTCTTCTCTCCGTGAGGGGCTGATCAGCGCGCGCAGTTCCGCTTCCAGCAACGTTTCCTGCCCCTCGCGCGCCCGCAGGATAACGATAAGCGTGACGGCGTCTTTCGGCAGCTTTCCGCCAGCCGCCCCGCGCGTGCTCCGCACGCCGCGTTTGGGCTTTCTCGCTCCCGCTTTTCTGGCCTTGCGCTTCGCCATAATGGCCGGGATTGTAGCCTAAATCGTTCAGACTACAAGCATTTCCGTCCCACCCGCCACCCAAAACGTCTTTCCCCTTGACTTCCGTTACCTATCCGAGTACTATACTCGCTAGCTAAATCCGTTTGGAGTGCGGGAGCTCGCTCCCGCTTTTCCGTCAACCGAACTCTGTACGTAAGCCGAAGTCCATGTTTACCAACAGCTTGCGCGCCGCCCACCCGCAAAACACGGAATAAATTGATTCAAACTCTTTCTTTTCAGTATCTTGCACACTCTTTTCCCGGACGGCCACGCCTTAAAGCTAGTGTTTGCCGCAGGTTACGTACTCTTTTAACTATGACGGGGGGTATGGGGGTACTCTGCTCTCAAAATTCAGAGGCATGGCTGCCACACCCGCTTTGCGGGCTTCACGAGCTGCACTAAAGTAGCCTGGCGCGCCGGCCGCTTCACTCCATCGGCAAGAATGCCAAATTCACCGGCGAAGGCACTTCCACGACCTGCCTGGTGGGAGTCAAGCCGCCCGTCGCGGCATCAATCTTGAAAACGACAATATTGTTCGAGAACTGGTTCTCCGCCAGCAGATATTTGCCGCTCGGGTCGATCGCAAAGTGCCGCGGTTCCTTCCCCCCAGTCAATACGTGCGCGACGAACGCCAGCGTCCCCTTCGCAGCATCGATCGCAAAAATCGCAATGCTGTCGTGTCCGCGGTTGGAGGCGTAAAGGAATTTTCCGTTGGGATGTACGGCGATTTCCGCCGCATCGTTCCTACCCGAAAAATCCTTCGGTAGCGTCGTAACGGACTGCAGGAATGAGAGAGAGCCGTTGTTGCGTTGGTAAGAGAATGCGATGACGGTGGCATCCATTTCGTTCAGCACATAGCCGAATTTGCCATTGGGATGGAAGGCGAAATGGCGCGGTCCTGCGCCCGGATTGACCTTGGCACCGCGCCAGGAGCTTGCGAGCAATAGCGGCACTGTCATCAAGGGCGGATCGTTCCGAGAGAGAATGCCTTTGTTGGCGTCGAAGCGATAGATCAGCACTTCGTCGAGGCCGAGGTCCGCCACCAGGGCGAAACGATTGTCTGATGACGTCTCAATCCAGTGCGCGTGCGGAGCTTCCTGGCGCTCTTTGTTCGGACCGGTGGCGCCCTGGTTTTTCATGGACGCCGTGTGTTCACCCAGCCGGCCATCCGCCAAAATCGGAAAAACAGCAATCGTCCCCGAACTGTAGTTGGCAACCAGGACGTACTTGCCGGTTTTGTCGAACGACAAATAACACGGATCCTCGCCGAGCGACGGCAGCTGATTCAGAAACGTAAGCTTCCCGCTCTTCGCATCCACCGCAAAAGCGCTCACCGTGCTCGCCTTGCCTGCTTCGTTCGCGGCATACACAAATTTTCCGCTGGGGTGCACCGCTACCCACGACGGGTCCAGCGTCTCCGCTGCAACGCCCTTTGGCGTCAGCTTCCCGGTCTCCGCATCAAACTCGAACGCGTAGATTCCTTTGCTTGCCGTCTTGGACGTGTACGTCCCGACGTAAACCAGATACTTGCGATTTGCAGCTGACTTATCGGCGGATCCACCGGCAACCGAAAAAACCAGCAGAGTAATGAGAAGTGAAAAGGCAAAGATTCGGCGTGTAATCTTCATGGGAAAGTAGTGTAACGCAGGCCGAAACAGAAAAGGGGCACGAATCATCGTGCCCCAGAGCTGTTTTCCCGGTCGCGGATTTACTTTTTCTCTTCCTCGTCTTCTTCCTGCAGCACCGCGGCGGCGGCGACGGAATCGTCGTCCTCGAGCCGCAACAAACGCACTCCCTGCGTCGAGCGGCCGGCTTCGCGGATTTCGTTCGAGTGCACGCGAATGACTTTGCCGTTATGCGCAATGATCATCACGTCCGATTCTTCGGTTACCTGCAGTGTGGCTACCACCGAGCCGTTGCGGTCCGTGGTTTTCATGTTGACGACGCCCTTGCCGCCGCGCGAGGTGATGCGGTACTCGGCCAGCGGCGTGCGTTTGCCGAAGCCCTTCTCGGACACGGTCAGCATCAGCGTCACTAGCGAATCCTTGATCTGCTCGTTCTCGAGCTCCTCGAGATTCTGCGTCGTGGTCGCATGTTCCTTGGCGATGATCTCGAAGTCCGGCTGCACCGCGTCCATGCTCACGACGTAGTCTTCCTTATCGAGATCCATCCCGTTCACGCCGCCGGCGTTGCGGCCCATCGGGCGCACCTCCGTCTCGCGGAACAGGATCGCCTGGCCTTCGTGGCTCGCCAGGAAAATCATTTTCTTGCCGTCGGTGAGCTTCGCGCCGATCAATTCGTCCTTGCCGTCCAGGCTGAGGGCGATAATGCCGGTCGAGCGCGGATTCGAGAATTCCGTCAGCGCCGACTTCTTCACCGTGCCGCTTTTCGTGGCCATGAAGACGAATTGGTCGGCTTGCTCCAGGTCGCGCGCCGCGACCAGCGCGGTGAGTTTTTCATCTTCCTGAAATTTTACCAGGCTGGAAATCGCCTTGCCGCGCGTAGCCGCCGCAGCTTCCGGCAGTTCATACACCTTAAGCCAGTAAACGCGGCCCTTCGACGTAAACAGCAAAATGTAGCTGTGCGCCGAAGCGATAAAGAGATGCTCGACGAAATCTTCTTCCTTGGTCTTCGCGCCGATGCGCCCCTTGCCGCCGCGCGACTGGTGCCGGTACGTATCCGCGGCCGTGCGCTTGATATATCCCGCGTGGCTGACGGTGATCAGCATCTCCGTGTCGGCGATCAGGTCTTCGAGCTTGATCTCATCGACCTTGTCGACGATCTGCGTGCGGCGATCGTCGCCGTACGCTTTATGCACTTCGCGCAGCTCGGCGATGATGACCTGCTTGAGTTTCTTGTCGCTCGCCAGAATCTCGCGCAACTCCGCGATCAATTCACGAATGGACTTCAATTCCTTGACGATTTCGTCGATGGAGAGCTGCGTCAGCCGGTGCAGTTGCAATTCGAGGATGGCGTCGATCTGCGCGTAACTTAGGCCGAGTACGTTTCCACGGCCAGCCGCTTCGATTTCCGGCGCTCCCTGCGCGCGGTACTTTCGGCCGTCCAGCTTCACGCCTTCGATTTTCTTCGACTTCCCGTTTTCCGTGATGGTGACGTCCTGTTCGCTGAAATACTTGAACAGGTTTTCCCTGGCGTCCACGCGGCTGGAGGAACCACGAATGACGCGGATCACGTTGTCGAGGTGATCGAGTGCAATCTGATAGCCGAGCAAAATGTGCTCGCGCTGTTCGGCTTTCTTCAGCTCGAAGATCGTGCGGCGGCGAATCACGTCGATGCGGTGCTCGATGAACAGCTTGATCATCGCGATCAAGCCCAGTTCGCGCGGCTGCCCGGCAACGATGGAGAGCAGGATCATGCCGAACGATTCCTGCATCTGCGTGTACTTGAAAAGATTGTTCAGGATCAGCTGCGATTCTTCGCCGCGCTTCAGCTCGATGACGACGCGCATGCCTTCGCGCGAGGATTCGTCGCGCACGTCGGAAATGCCTTCGAGCTTCTTGGTCTGCACCAGTTCGGCGATGCGCTCGATCAGCCGCGCTTTGTTCACCTG
>JBGQDD010000239.1:0-5617 GCA_041495665.1 Candidatus Acidiferrum sp. | reverse complement strand
CGCGTCGCCTATCCTCCCTGTACACAAGGGTTTGCGAAGGAGAGCAGCAATGCGAAAGTTTCGTGGCTGGTTACTGGTAGCTGGGGCACTTGCAACGGGCACTTTCCTCTTCGTGCAAAAACAGGTGTTCGCCAAACCCGCCGATGAGCGCACGGCCGACCGGGATGCGGTCCGAGCTGTTCTGAGCGCGAAGCAAACGGCGTGGAACCGCGGCGACGTGGACGCGTTTGTGGTTGGATATTGGCATTCGCCGGAACTGACGTTTTCGGGGAGCAGCGGCGTGGCGCGTGGCTGGGACGGCGTGTTGGCACGATACAAGAAGAATTATCCCGACAGTGCTGCGATGGGGCATCTGGATTTTTCGGAATTGGAGTTTCGGTTCTTGGGGCCGGACGCGGCGCTCGTCCTGGGGCGGTGGCATTTGAAGCGCGAGAAAGACGACGTCGGAGGAGTGTTTACATTGGTGTGGCAACGCTTCCCGGATGGATGGAAGATCATTCACGACCATACGAGCGCAGTAGCCACCGCGAAGCAGAATCCTTAGTGAACAGGCCTGATCGTGGAAGAAGGATTTTTCAAACGGCGGCTGGTCCGCCCGATTCTAGACCTGCTGCGGCAAGGAGTGACACCCGAGAAAATCGCCCTGAGCGTGGCGCCCGGCGCAGCCTTGGGTTTGTTTCCAGCGCTGGGATGGTCTACGACGCTGTGTACGATTGCCGCGATCGTCTTGCGATTGAATCTGCCCGCCATTCAGATCGTAAACTATTTCATGTACCCGGCGCAGCTGGCGCTCTTGGTGCCGTTTTTCCGTTGCGGCGAGAAACTTTTTCGCGCGCCGCATTTTCCGATTTCCGTGCCGCAGATTTACGCTTTGTTTCACGCAAGTGCGTGGATCGCGATCAAGCTGCTGTGGACAACTATCTGGCATGCAATCGTCGTGTGGGGAATGATCGCGCCCGTCTTTATTGGATTGCTCTACGTGATTCTGATGCCGGTGCTACGGCGTGCGCTGCGGGTGCAAGCTATGCCGCCAAACATGCCGGTCTGAAGACGGGCCGCTGCAAAATTCCTGGCGCGGATGGGATTCTACAATATTTCCAGGATTTCTTCGTAGCGCTTGAAGGGCGGAATCAAGTACGCGCCGGCGAGTTCGGTGCGGGCCCAGGCGAGCATGTCGCGGGCGACTTCGAAGCCGCGATCGCGCGCGGCGGCACCCGCGGCTTCCATGGATTTCAACAAGGGTTCGGGGATGACGATGCCGGGGACTTCGTTGTTCAAACGCAGCGCCTGCTTGTAACTGTTGAGTGGCCAGACGCCGATCATCACGGGGATCGCTGGCTTGCCGCCGAGTTTTTTCAGGAAAGCGTGCCAATTTTCGGGGTCGAAGAGCGGCTGGGTCATGGCGAAATGCGCCCCGGCTTCGACCTTGGCATGGAAGCGCTCGATTTCGTTGTCGAGATCGTCGGCGACGGGATTCACAGCGACGCCGATCGTAAAATTCGTCGCGCCACCCAGAGTTTTCCCCGCCCAGTCGGTGCCTTGGTTCAGGCGATTGAGGACTTTGACGAGGCCGACGGAATCGACTTCGTAGACGCCGCTGGTTTCCGGGTAATCGCCGACAGACGGTGGATCACCCGTGATGGCAAGGATGTTGCGGACGCCACCGACGGTCCACGCACCAAGAAGCGCAGCTTGCAGGCCGATGATGTTCTGATCGCGGGTCGTGAGATGAGGAACGGTTTCGACGCCGCGGGCTTCCAGCGCGCCGGCCACGACCAGAGCGTCCATGCCGACGCGGGCCATCGCCCCGCTGTTGATGTCGATGGCATCCACTTTTTTCGACGCCATGACCTTATCGACCTGCTCGAAGATGCGCTCGAGCGAAAGGCCCTTGGGCGGATCGATTTCGACACACACTGCAAACTGCCTGGCTTGAAGCTTTTTCCAGAATTTACTTTCCGGATCGCGATGGGCAACCGGCGCGGGTCTTAAGACGGTCTCGACGGACTGCGCGACGGGATGGGATTTCGAGGGGTGAAGCGATTTCACTGCTTCAGCCATGGCGCGAATATGCGCGGGCGTCGTGCCGCAGCAACCGCCGAGAATACGCACGCCGAGCGCGGCCGCTTCACGCGCGAAGAGCGCGAAATACTCCGGAGAAGACTTCGGATAAACGATGCGGTCGCCTTCGCGCTTGGGAAAACCGGCATTGGGCATGCCGCTGACGCGAAGACCGTCAATGGCGGCAAGCTCCTGGAGAATCGGCAGCAGCGCTTGCGGGCCAAGCGTGCAATTCGCGCCGATCACCTGAACGTTTTTGTTCTTCAATTGCGCCGCGGCATCGGAAGGGCGGACGTCGCCGTAGGTCGTGCCTTCTTCGGAGTAGGTAAGCTGCGCGACGATGGGCAAGCCGGAAAACGAGCGAATCGCGTCAATCGCGAGCAGCAATTCTTCGATATAAGAAAAAGTTTCGAGGATGTAGAAGTCCACGCCGCGCTCCTCGAGCGCAAGCGCCTGTTCGTGAAAAATATCCTGTATCTCTTCCGGAGCGGGATGGCGCGACTGCACACCGAGACCCAGCGGCCCAATGGAGCCTGCAATCAAAACTTCGCGGGAGGCCGATTCGCGCGCTTCGCGGGCGATTTTCACGCCGCGGCTGTTGAGGCGCTGGACTTCTTCGCCGAGGCCGAGAGGCGCGAGCTTGAAGCGATTCGCACCAAAGGTATTGGTCTCGATGAAGTGCGCGCCCGCTTCGATGTAAGCCTGGTGGACACGGAAAACGGCTTCGGGCTCCGTTGCGTTTACTTCATCGAAGCAGCGCTGCGTGCCCACGGCCTCGTGCAGCATCGAGCCCATCGCGCCATCGGCAATGAGGATGGAATCTTTCAGCCGTTCATTGAAATCGAGAATTTTCATCGCTTAGATTCGTTCTGCCGGATTAGATATCGCGTTCTGATCGGAAGCGTGTTCATCAATTGTCATTAATCTTTTTAGCTAATTCCATAATACCAGTTCGACATCCTTTGAGGCTTTCTGACAGTGCCTCAGCTCTGACCGGATCCCAATAGTAAAGGGAGAATTCCATCATGCGCGAAGTATATGCGGGTCCCACGCGTTTGCGACTCCCGGTGCGTGGCACCATTTCACGGCGAAACTGTTTTTTTCTAGAATTGCGAGCAAGGTCCACCACAAAGCCCTTTGGGTCAGCTAGAAGGTCAGGCGAATCGGGCAGTATGTCCTTTCTTACCCCGAGAAATGCAGCAAAGGCCTTTCGATCAGCCAATAGCCAGCTTTCCACCGCTCGCACAGCGATCCGAAAACTAAGAAATTTAGACGGCCGCGGCATGTGTAGTGAAACCAAGTTTGGTGCGCAAGACGCGTCCTGGTCGAGGTCTAAAAGAATAATCCAGGGCGAGAATCGGGCTGCCTTATTGTAGGCATGGAGACGTTGATAGATAGAGTGCTTGCCGTTTCTTCCAAATACCGCCGCAAGTTTGACTCCAACCTTTTCAGCAATCTTGCTGAGCACAGCTTCGTCTACGTCGCCTTCGACTACAGCGGAGAACCACGTCTCCCCGGCATTGGGCACAATTATTCTCCGAACAACGTTAGCTGCGACGCTCTTCGGGGGCGCGTCCTTGGCAAGATTGCTTCAGGCAAGCTGAGACCCGAGTCCAGCAGTGTTTCGACGTCTTTGAAATCGCTGGCCGGCCTAACAGATGTGCCTTCGTCGCCAGGCGTCAGCAACAGAACTTCATCCACTCCAATGCCCTCGTCCCGAAGCAAGTCGGACGAGTGCGTGCTCACGATAACCTGCCGACCACTTCTGGCTTGTACCCTAGCAAATAGTTGAGGAATGAACCTGATTACCTCCGAATGAAGCGAAAGCTCAGGCTCTTCAAGTAACAGCGGGCCGCTGCCATCGAGTAACGACCACAGCAATCCCATGAGCCTAAGGGTCCCATCAGAGAACTCGGCTTCGGATTGCCAGGCACCCGTCGGACGCCAATGTTCGTATTTTCCAAGAAGGTGCGGAGTGCCACGCGAATCTCTGTGAAGGTCCAGTTCCTTCAATTGGGGTACTGCAAAACTCAGCGCTTCCGAGATCCGCTTTAGCCGCGCTTTCTTAGTTTTTTCTTGGGTTCTGGCAATTTGTTCGAGGAAGTCGCCACCGAATGGATCGTCACTCTTTCCCACAGACCGATCAGGTTCTCTGACTAGTTGTGGGACAACGTGGAGATAGCGTACGGTCCCCAGGAAATCGACAACCTCGCGAAAATCTTTGTTGGCGTTTACCTGTTCTAGGAAGGTTTGCGTCAGTCTTGCCTGGTCGGCGTTGTCCTCCTCCGATGGCCTATTCAGGACCAGCTTGCCACGATGCTTGACCAATTCCGATTTCAGGATCGGTCTCTGCAAGTTATCCTGACTAAAGCGCACTTCGTATTCCCACTCGGACTCTTGCCCATCACGTCCGATGTGTACACGAACTGCAATATCTGAATATCTCCTGGCCGCCAGGCATCTAAGCCGACTTACTCCTCCCCGCTTCTGTTGGACCGCATGTTGGAACCCCCCGCCAACTACAGCCATGTCATGCAAGAACCGAAAAATATCAAGAAGATTTGATTTTCCGCAGGCGTTTGGACCAACCAGGAACACTCGCTTTTGTAAGTCTGCTTCGACCCTCGTGAAATTTCTCCAATTCTCAGCATAAAGCTTGGTGAAACGTAAAGTTTTTCCGGACTGGCCGTTTCGTCCAACGGGCTCGCGCTTTGGCTTCGGCGACTTTAGCTCGGCTTCGGGAATGAGAAGATGATTCGACATTGAAAACCTTCTTGATTTGCTCCAAACCGGAGAGCACAAAGAGAGAATACACCTTCCATTGTGAGCAGTAAAAGTTACCTCTTTTGTTCCATAAGGCTGGCGACGGTGCTCATCAAATCGTATTTGGTGAGGATTTCAAAGTGGCCGTTGCCCATCTCGACGAAGACCGCGGGATTCTCATGGCTGAGGATGTGGGTGACGCGCTCAACGGGCGCGGTCCTGGGCACCTGCGGCAGAGGTTCGCTCATCACTTCGCGCACGACGAGCTTGCGAAGATCCTTGCCCTGCAAAGCGAGGTTAAGTATCTGGTCTTCGTAGATCGTGCCGATGGGAATGTTTTCCTCGAAGACCGGAATCTGCGAGATGTCCTGCTCCTGCATGGTCTTCAGGGCATGAAAGACGGTCTGGTGAGGACGCGCGATGACCAGTTCGCGAACTTTGCCCAGCGCGTGTTTGGCGTTGACGACTTCCGCCGCGGTGATGGCGGTAGCCGCGTCCACGTAGCCGCGCTCGCGCATCCACTCGTCGTTGTACACCTTGCTAAGGTAGCGCATGCCGGTGTCCGGCAGAAGGGCAACGACAAAATCGTTCGGTCCCAGATCTTTGGCGAGGCGCAACGTGCCGGAGAGGCAGCCGCCGCCGGAGCCGCCGGTAAAAAGACCTTCGAGCTTTGCCAGTCGCCGAGCGACGACGAAACATTCCTCGTCCTTGACCTGAATGATGTCGTCGAGAATCTTCAAATTCATCGTCGCCGGAAAGAAATCCTCGCCAATGCCCTCGACGACGTACGTTT
>JBGQDD010000238.1:0-5625 GCA_041495665.1 Candidatus Acidiferrum sp. | reverse complement strand
GTAGAAATTCAGAAGCTGCTGCCGCATCGCTATCCATTTCTCATGGTGGACGCGATCGTTGAGGTGGAGCGCCTCAAGCGTATCGTCGGCATCAAGAATGTTTCGGTGAACGAATATTATTTCCAGGGACATTTTCCCGGGAGGCCGGTCATGCCGGCGGTGCTGATTATCGAAGCCATGGCACAGACGGGCGGGCTTTTGCTGCTGCTGGATATTCCGGATCGCGCCAATAAGCTGCTCTTTTTCGTAGCTGTGGATGGCGCGCGATTCCGGCGTCCCGTGGTGCCTGGCGATCAACTGCGGATCGAATGTAACGTGCTCAACTGGCGTGGTGACTTCTGCAAGCTGGAAGGCAAAGCGACGGTGAACGGGGAATTGGCTGCGGAAGGTATCGTGATGTGCAAGATGATCGATCGAGAGCCGCCGGGCAAAGCCGAAGAATCCACAAAATGATGATGTGCGAAATTCATCCGCAGGCCGTCGTGGCGGCGAGCGCAAAGCTTGGCGAGGGCGTAAAGATCGGCGCATACGCGGTGGTTGGCGAGGACGTGGAATTGGGCGACGGCTGCGTGTTGCATGCGCACGCGATGGTGGGTGGGCCTTCGAAGTTTGGCAAGAACAACGCGTTTTATTCGTTCAGCGCGATTGGCGGCGACCCGCAGGATTATACCTTTCGTGGCGAGCGCACCGAACTGGTGGCGGGCGACGGCAACATTTTCCGCGAATACGTGACCGTAAGCCGTGGCACGCAAAAGGGTGGCGCCAAAACGAAATTGGGCGAGGGGAATTTCTTTCTGGCGTACTCGCATGTGGGACATGACTGCGTGATCGGCAGCAACACACTCTTTGTCAATGGAGCGACGCTGGCGGGGCATGTGACGGTCGAAGACTTCGCGACCATTGGCGCGTTTTGCCCGGTGCATCAATTTTGCCGGATTGGCCGCTACGCGTACATCGGCGCATCGACGGTGATTACCCAGGATGTGCCGCCGTTTTCCAAAATCGTCACCGAGCGCGAGACGAAAAGTTTTGGCATCAACTCGATTGGCCTGGAGCGCAAGGGATTTTCGCCGGAGCGTTTGCAGGCATTGAAGCGCGCCTATCGTTTGCTCATGCGCTCGAAGTTGAATACCTCGCAAGCAGTTGCGGAAATGCGGAAATCGCTGGGCGATTCGGCCGACGTGCAGGAATTGATCAAGTTCATCGAAAGCGCCGAGCGCGGCATCGTGAAGTAACCCCTGATTGCTGATTTCATGCCGGACGCGAACGCCAATACGACAGGCTGGGGACTCATCGCCGGAAACGGGCGCTTTCCATTCCTGGTGCTGGAAGGGGCGCGCAGCCAGGGAATCGACATGGCGGTGATCGCGCTGAAGGAAGAAGCGTCGCCGGAACTGGAGAAACTTTCCAAGCGGCTGCATTGGGTGAGCCTCGGCGAATTGAGCAAAACAATCGACTTGATGCATCAGGAAGGCGTGAAGCAAGCGGTAATGGCCGGGCAGGTGAAACACAACAAGATTTTCAGCGCCATCCGCCCAGACTGGAAACTGGCGAAGCTGCTGTTTTCGCTGCCGCGGAAGAATACAGATGCGCTGATCGGTGCCGTCGCTCGCCTGCTGGAAGAGGAAGGGATCCACCTGGTGGATTCGACGCTGTTCCTCAAGCCGCTGGTGCCAGATCCCGGCGTGCTTACGCGGCGCGCCCCGAACGAGCACGAAGCGGAAGACATTGCCTATGGGCTCGGCGTGGCCAGGCAAATCGCCAGCATGGACATCGGACAAACCGTGGTGATTGCGGATCGCGCTTGTGTAGCAGTGGAAGCGATGGAAGGCACCGATGAGACCATCGCGCGCGCGGCTCGAATCACGGACGGCAAGCCCCTGGTGGTCGTGAAGGTCAGCAAGCCAGGCCAGGATATGCGCTTTGATGTACCCGTGGTCGGTTTGCCCACCATCGAACAGATGAGGGCTGCGCATGCCACCGCTCTTGCAGTAGACGCCGGCCGGACGCTTCTTTTTGACCGGGCCAAACTGATCGAATTGGCGGATGGAGCGGGAATCACGATTCAGGCTTTCCCTCCGCTCGCCGTGCCGGAACCAACTGACGCTTCGAAGGGAATAAACAAAGAATGAGCCCGGCGGCAGGAGAGTCGAAGAGGATTCGTGTCGCCGTCGTGGGTACGGGAGAATTCGGGCGCAACCACGCGCGAGTGTACAGGGAACTCGAAGGCGCGGAACTCGTGGGAGTCTTTGACGAGAATCAAGAACGCGCCGCGGCCGTCGCGGCGGAATTTCAAACGCAAGTCTTGAAGAGTCTCGAGGAATTGCGCGGACGCGCGGACGCCGCGAGCGTCGCCGTCCCCACGGTTGCGCATGCGGAGGTGGGTTGCCGGCTTCTGGAAATGGGACTCGACGTTCTTGTCGAGAAGCCCATGGCCGTGAATCTTGCGGAGGCCGATGCGCTACTCGATGCGGCGAAGAAAAACGGACGAATTCTGCAGGTGGGCCACGTCGAACGTTTCAATCCTGCCGTGATTGCGGTTGAGCCGATCCTGAACCGGCCGCTGTTTTTCGAAGTGCATCGATTGGGCGTCTTCACGCCGCGCAGCCTCGACGTGGACGTGATCTACGATTTGATGATTCACGATCTGGACATTTTGCTGGCGCTGGTCAACGAACCGGTGACGGAAGTGAAAGCGGTGGGGATTCCGGTGCTGACGGAAAAAGTGGACATCGCGCATGCGCGCCTGGAGTTTGCGGGAGGAGCGGTAGCCAATATCACCGCCAGCCGGGTCTCCACCGAGCGCGTGCGCAAGATGCGTTTCTTCCAGCAGCACGAGTACATTTCGCTCGATTATGCGCGGCGCGATGCCTTGCGCATCGGCGTAAAGAAGCTCGGTCCGCAGCCGGAGTTTGGATTTGAGAAGCTGAAGGCACCCGCGGTCGAGCCGTTGCATGCGGAACTGGAAGCGTTCATCGATGCCGCGCGCTCGCACAAGGAGCCGCGCACCAACGGGGCCGCGGGACGCGCGGCGCTCGAATTGGCCGGCCGCGTGATGGCAAGCATCCAAGAGCACGCCGCGCGCGTCCAAATAGGCTCATTCGTTACACAAGACAAGACAAGATGATTTCACGGATTCTGGTTCCGATCGATGCTCGTCCACCTGCGGCGGTGGATGCGCCAACGCAACGCCGCCGTCCCACCACCATGGATGAGCGGACGCTGGTGCCCGCCATGCTGCCCATCGTGCAGTTGGACGGGCGCTCGGCGATTCCCACGAACTTGCCGCTCGAGTCTATTGCGGCGCGTGTGGTCGTGCCCCGCGATGTGAATCGCGAAGCCTACGGCGTCCGGGAGGACTTTTCGACCCCGTTGCAACCGACGGACATGGACGAGCGGATCGCCGTGCCGGTGGGCGCCGCACCACCGGAAATGAGCGCGCACCCGCTGCACGTTCCGGAAGACCTCGTCGGCCCCGATATTTTCAGTACCGGGGAAGTTCATCTGATCGCCTCCGAGCAGTCAGAAGAGAAGGCCAAGTGGCAACTCACGACGCGTTTTTCTTCCATCGCGTTTCACATTCTGCTGTTTGTCGTGCTGCTGTTCCAATCGAAACTATTTCCGCCGCATGAGCCGACGCAGGCCGAAATGGATCTCGCGCAGAGACAAATGACCGTGCTGCTTCCTCCGGGAGCACTGGAATCGTTGAAGCCCTCGACTCGTCCTGTTCAACCTCCGCCCAGAGTCCATGTCGATCCGCGCGTGTTGCGGGAAGTCGCACCGCCCATCGTTCCAACGCCAGCGCCTCAACCGGAACGTCCGGCGAGAGAGTTGCCGAACGCACCGGTGCCCAAGCCGAACGATGTTCAGCCTGAGCCACATCCCAGCTCGCCAACCCCCAAAACGGACGCGCCCAAACCCGCGCTGAGGCTCGAAGCGCCGGATACCCCACAGCCGCAGCATGGGCTGATCTTGCCGAAAAATTCGGGCAGCCGATCGATTCAAGATACGATTCGTGAGGCGGCGAGGAGCCCGTCGGCAGGTGGCCGTTCCGGCGCAGTGATTGGCCCGATGCCGCGCTCGGGCGGGGCACTCGGAGGCGGCGGTTCGCAAGGTAGCGGAGGCAGCTTCGGCAATGGCTACGAGATTCTTACTCCCACTGAAGGCGTCGATTTCAGTGACTACATGGCGCGGGTAGTAGCGGCGGTGCGGCGGAACTGGTATGCGGTGATGCCCGAATCGGCGCAGCTTGGCGACCGAGGGCGCGTGGCTCTGCAGTTCCGCATCATGAAGAATGGCAGTGTGCCGGACGGAGAGCCCGTGCGGCTAATCGGTTCCGGGAAAGAACCGCTCGACCGCGCGGCCGTTTCTGCCATTCGCTCGTCGAATCCGTTCGAACCGCTGCCGCCGGCCTTCAGCGGACCGTCCATCGAGCTGCGGTTTTATTTCCTGTACAATTTGCCGATCGAAGCCGCTTACCAGTGAAACTCCCGCGCCAACAGATTCTCGGCAGCCTTCTCCTCGCGCTCTTCGTGCTCATTTTTCTTTTTGTTCGCGCGCGGCATCTCCTCTTTCGATGAGCGAAAATAAAGCGCTCTTGCCTCTCGTTGCCATCGTTGGGCCGACAGCCTCGGGAAAGTCGTCGCTCGGTGTGAAACTCGCGGAACGGCTCGGCGGGGAAGTGGTGGCCTGCGATTCGACGCAGCTCTATCGCGGCTTTGATATTGGCACCGCAAAGCCCAGCCCCTTCGAACGCTGCGGCATTCCACATCATCTGATCGACGTTCTTGGGCCACAGGACGATGCCACAGCGGGAGGCTACCGCCAGTTGGCTTTGCAAATTCTAGAATACTTGCGGCAGCGCCAACGTCTGCCGGTATTCACCGTCGGCACGGGATTGTATTTGCGCGCGCTGCTCGAGGGTCTTGCGGACATTCCACAGCGCTCCGAAGAATTGCGTGAACGGCTCCGCGCGAGCGTTGAAGAGCATCCCCCCGGCCATCTGCATCGTGTCCTGAAGCGGCTCGACCCGGAAGCAGCCCGGAAAATCGCCCCTGCCGACGAACAAAAGCTCATCCGGGCCGTCGAAATTTGTATTTTGACGCGCAAGCCGATATCCGAAGTGCATCGAACGGGCCGCGTTCCGCTGGAAGGATGGCGCATTCTTAGAATCGGCTTGCTGCCGCCGCGCGAAACGCTCAACGAACGCATCCACGCCAGAACGGACGCCATGCTCGAGCAGGGATGGATGCGCGAAGTGCAAGCGCTGCTTGACAGCGGCTTGAGCGGAAATTCGAAGCCATTTGATTTCATCGGTTACCGGGAATTGCGCGCGGTGCTGCGGGGCGAGATTACATTGGAAGAAGCGCGGGGAGCGATTCAGCAGGCCACGCGGCAATACGCCAAACGCCAGCTCACCTGGTTTCGCAGAGAGGCGGGCGTACAGTGGTTTTCAGGATTTGGCGACGATGCCGCGGTGCAAGCCGGTGTTATGGAATGGCTTCATGCCGAAGGTCTAGTTGCCGTCGGCTAGTTTCGCGCAGGTCGGCCGATTCGGAATCAGCTACAAACTCACTTTTTGCGCCGGCCTATTTTGGTGCAGCTTCTGGCTTGTCCTTGGCTTGG
>JBGQDD010000237.1:0-5649 GCA_041495665.1 Candidatus Acidiferrum sp. | reverse complement strand
CTTGCGGATGCCGGTGGGGCGGCTGGCGAAGATCGTGATTGCGCCGGAGGTGGGGCCAGAAGTGTTGACGGGGTCGACGCGGCTGAAGGCGGGAACGTCGCAAAAGATGGTGCTGAACATGCTGAGTACGGCGGTGATGGCGCGGCTGGGGCATGTGTATGAGAACTTGATGATCGACATGATGCTGACGAATGAGAAGCTGGCGGACCGGGCGCTGAGGATTTTGGCGGAGGCGAGCGGGAAGAGTGTGTCCGAGGCGGAACACGCTCTGCGGGCGGGGGGACACGATTTGCGAGTGGCGTTGGTGATATTGAAACGGGGAGTGGGGACGAGAGAAGCGAAGAAATTGATTGTGGGGGCGGGCGGGAATTTGCGGAGGGCGCTGAGTGAATGAGTTTTCAGTTGTAAGTTTTAAGTCTTTAGTAAGAAACGGAAGAGGCTGTTTTGTGTTTTGCGATGGGAGTCCGGGATTGCGGCGGGCGGAAGGAAAACGAAGAGAAGGAATTACCGCAGAGTTCGCAGAGAGCACAGAGGACGCAGAAAAGAGAAGATTCGGAAAAGGAAAGATGGCGGCATAAAGCCGCCGCTACAAGGAAAGAATAGCGAGGCGGGCGAGAGGCGGGATGGATAAATTTCTGATCAAGGGCGGGAAGGCGCTGCGAGGGACGGTGGCGATCAGCGGGGCGAAGAATTCGGCGCTGCCGGTGATGGCGGCGGCTTTGCTGACGGCGGAGAGGGTGACGCTGCATAACATTCCGAAAGTGCGCGACCTGATCACGATGAGCAAGCTGCTGGCGTTCATGGACGCGAAAGTGTCGGTGACGGAGTTTCCGAGCAGCGACTACGTGATCGAGGCGCCAAGCTTGAATCACGCGGAAGCGCCTTACGAACTGGTGAAGACGATGCGGGCGTCGGTGCTGACGCTGGGGCCGCTGATGGCGCGGGTGGGAGTGGCGCGGGTGTCGCTGCCGGGAGGATGCGCGATCGGGGCGCGGCCGGTGGATTTGCACTTGAAGGCGCTGGAACAGATGGGCGCGGAGATCACCACTTCACACGGGTACATCGAGGCGAAGGTCCGAGGCAATGGACTTCACGGGAGACGGTTGAGGGGCGCGCGGATTTCGTTTGAGAAAATTACGGTGACGGGGACAGAAAATATTTTGATGGCGGCGGCGCTGGCGGATGGGGAGACGGTGCTGGAGAATGCGGCGCGCGAGCCGGAAGTGACGGATTTGGTGATACTGCTGCGGAAAATGGGAGCGCAGATTTCTGGTGGCGGGACTTCGACGCTGCGGATTCGCGGCGTGGAGAGACTGCACGGGACGGAACACTGGGTGATTCCGGACCGGATCGAGGCGGGGACGTTTCTGGTGGCGGGGGCGATTACGGGGGGCGACTTGACGATCACGCATTGCGCGCCGGAGCATCTGGGGGCGGTGATTGCGAAATTGGAGCAGGCGGGAGTGGCGATTGAGATCGTGAACAAAACGACGATGCGCGTGCGGGGCGCGAAGAAGCTGCTGGCTTCGGATATGACGACGGAAGAGTATCCGGGATTCGCGACGGACATGCAGGCGCAGTACATGGCGCTGGCGACGCAGTCGGAAGGCACGTCGGTCATCACCGAGACGATCTTTGAGAATCGCTACCTGCATGCCAGCGAGATGGTGCGCATGGGCGCGAATATTTCGATCGATGGGCGCAAGGCGGTGGTGCACGGGCCGACGCAATTGTCAGGCACGACGGTGCAGGCATCGGATTTGCGGGCGAGCGCGGGGCTGGTGCTGGCCGGGCTGGTGGCGAGCGGCGAGACGATTATTGAACGCGTTTATCACATTGATCGCGGGTATGAGGGGATCGTGGAAAAGATGCGCGGAGTGGGCGCGGAGATTGAGCGCATCCACGGCTCCGGCTCCTGACCCCCTTCCGGCAATTCCCTCCGAAGTTTGGTACAATGCGCGACACGATTTTAGAGCGGTGTGCGCGTGGGCAAATGATGGGGCGCTGCCTACGGAGGAGATCGATCATGGCAAATACGGAATTGCTGGCGCGGATTGATGCGGCGATTGCGGAGAAGAACCTTTTGAAACATCCCTTTTATCAGGATTGGCAGGCGGGGAAGCTGGGCCGCCCGGCGCTGCAGCTTTATGCAGCGCAGTATTACCGGCATGTGGAAGCGTTCCCGAAGCACTTGCGGGTGCTGGCGGCGCGGACGGAGGGTGCGCTGCAAGGATTGATCCGGGAGAACCTGGCGGAGGAAGAGAACCCGGCGAGGCCGCATCCGAAGCTGTGGCGGGATTTTGCGGCGGCGCTGGGCGTGGGCGAGGATGACATCACGTGCTGCCCTGCCCTGCCGGGGACGCAGGCGGTGGTGCAGAAGTTCCGCGAGATTTGCGGGGACCGGCCGGTGGCGGAGGCGGTGGCGGCACTCTACGCTTACGAATCGCAGGTGCCGGAAATCGCGACGACGAAGATCGATGGATTGAAGAAGTTTTATGGGGTAACGGAGCCGGAGGGGCTGGCGTACTTCACGGTGCATGAGGAAGCGGACAAGCTGCACCGCGCGGCTTGGCGCGGGTGGCTGGGAGAGCACGCGAGCGGGGACGAGGAAGAGATGTTGAAGACGACGAATGAGGCGCTGGATGCGCTTTGGGGAGCGCTGGATGCGGTGCACTGCGAGAGGCAGGAAGTAAGGATGTAAGGAAGTAAGGACGTAAGGAAAGAGAAAGAAGGAACAAGGATAACGCAGAGACGCAGAGTACGCAGAGGAAGCGCAGAGAAGAAAACCCGCGAGTTAGGACATGGAAAAACACTGAGCCCCCGATTGGATCGGGGGCTTCCTGTTTTGGGAGTGCCGTTACAAGCAAACCGAAAGCCGAAAATTATCAAGTCTCGGCAAATGGGGAGCAGCAAGCTGCGCCCCTCCAAAGAAGGACGTGGCAAAAAAAGAAGGGCGGACTGAAGTCCGCCCCTGCATAAACCGCAACACAAGCTGCAAAAGAAAGAGAGCTAAAAAACTATTCGTGGGAGGCGGAATCGGCGCCGCTGTCAGAATCGCCCTCGGATGAGGAGGGCGCACTGCCACCGCCGGCGACGGCGGATTTCTGCTGCTTTTCGCGGGCTTCGCGGATGAGCGCTTTGCGCGAGAGGCGGACCTTGTTGCCCTCGATGGAGAGAACTTTCACAAGGACCTGGTCGCCGAGCTTGAGCTCATCGCGAACGTCGCGAATGCGATGCTCGGAGATTTCGCTGATGTGCAAGAGGCCGTCGGTGCCGGGGAAAAGTTCGACGAAAGCGCCAAACTCCGCGAGGCGAACGACTTTGCCAAGATAGGTTTTGCCGATTTCGGCAGAGGCGGTGACATCGCGAACCATCTGCAGGGCCGCGTCGCCGCCGGCTCCACTGGTGGAGAAGATATGCACGGTGCCGTCTTCGAGAACGTCGATTTTGACGCCGGTGGCTTCGATGATGGAGCGGATTTTCTTGCCGCCCGGCCCGATAAGGTCGCGGATTTTGTCTTGCGGGATTTTCAGCTTGAAGAGGCGCGGAGCGTAGGCGGAAATCGCGGTGCGCGACTCGCCGAGCGTCTTCTCCATGGTGTCGAGAATCTGGAGGCGGGCTTTCTTCGCTTGGGCCAGGGCTTCGCGCATCATGCCGATGGAGATGCCCAGGACCTTGATGTCCATCTGCAACGCGGTGATACCCGCGCGAGTGCCGGCGACTTTGAAGTCCATGTCGCCGTAGTGGTCTTCGGCTCCAGCGATATCCGTGAGGATGGAGTACTTGTGGGCGTCACCGACAACGAGGCCCATGGCGATGCCGGCGCAAGCGGCCTTCATCGGGACGCCAGCGTCCATCAGGGCGAGAGAGCCGCCGCAGACGGTGGCCATGGAAGAGGAACCGTTGGATTCCAGGATGTCGGAGACGAGGCGCATGGCGTAGGGGAAATCCGCTTCGGGAGGAAGC
Organism: Candidatus Acidiferrum sp.; assembly: GCA_041495665.1. Classification (GTDB taxonomy): domain Bacteria; phylum Acidobacteriota; class Terriglobia; order Acidiferrales; family UBA7541; genus Acidiferrum. The sequence continues at coordinate 1,683 of JBGQDD010000237.1, read as the reverse complement.
AGATTCAAGAGTGCGCGCTGCGCAAGAGCGCCGTGGCCGATTTCGCGGCGGCCGGGGCCACGAAGGAATTTCACTTCACCGACGCTGAACGGCGGGAAGTTGTAGTGCAGCATGAAGCGGTTGAACTGATCCTGCTCGAAGAGCAGGTCGAGGCGCTGCATGTCTTCCTTGGTGCCCAGGGTCAAAGTGGCAAGCGCCTGGGTTTCGCCGCGGGTAAAGAGGGCGGAACCGTGCACGCGGGGGAGCAAGCCGACTTCGCAGGTGATCAGACGAATCTGGTCGAAGGCGCGGCCGTCGGGACGACGGCGGGCGTTGAGAACATCGTCGCGGAAGATATTTTCGCGGAGGCGTTCCAGGGCGCGCTTGGTGAGGGTGCGCTTCTCGTCCATCTCCTTCTTGGGCTCTTCGGGAATCGCCTTGATGATCTCATCCTTGAGAGCATCGACGAGGTGGTGGCTTTCCTTCTTGGGATGCTTTTCGGTATTCAGCGCGTCATGGAGCTTGTCGCCGTACTTCTTTTGGAGATCCTTGTAGATGGCTTCATCGAACGCGAGCGGCGCGACAACGACCTTCTTGGGCTTGAGCTGCGCGTGGAGTTCCTTGATGGCGGCGACGATTTTCTTGATTTGAGCGTGGCCGAACTCAAGGGCGTCCGCAACCGCTTCCTCGGAAACCTCGAGCGCGCCGGATTCCACCATGACGAGGGCTTCATCCGTGCCGGCAATGATGATATTCATCAAACTTTTCTTCTGGTCGGCGACGGTGGGATTGATCACCAACTGCCCGTCCACCAGGCCAACGCGGACACAGGCGATGGGCTTCTCGAACGGGAGGTCCGAGCAGTAAGCGGCGGCGGACGCGCTGGTTACGGCGATGACGTCGGGGTCGTTCTCACTGTCCGCGGAGAGCACCAGGGAGACGATCTGAGTTTCGTTGCGCCAGGATTCCGGGAAGAGCGGGCGCATGGGGCGGTCAATCAAGCGGGAGGTGAGAATTTCCTTTTCCGAGGGGCGGCCTTCGCGCTTGAAGAAGCCGCCGGGGATCTTTCCGGCGGAGTAGGTGTTCTCGCGGTAGTCCACGGTGAGCGGCAGGAAGTCGCGATCATTCATCGCCGAGGCCATGCAAGCGGTGGTCAGCAGGACAGTGTCGCCGTAGCGCGCGGTGATGGCGCCATTGGCCTGTCTGGCAATTTTTCCAGTTTCCAAAGTCAGAGTGCGGCCGCCGACTTCGACCGTGACGCGATGTGGTGCGGGAGTGTGCGTATTTTCAGACATGAATCATTTCCTTTGGCTCGGCATTCGAGCGGAGCATCTTTGGGCGCGTTCGCGAGGCAAACGGGCCTTGGGTTTACGTCGGCCGCACCGCGGCCATCCATGATGAAGAGCGAGAGGCGAGAAATATCGTGAGGCGAACGAAACGCGACGGACTACACCACGAGAAATTCCGGCACTACTTCAGCCGGAAGCCTGACGACAGACTCCGTGTGGAATGTGTCACTTCGTGAGAACGCAGTGGATACCGTCCTGATGCAGATGAAAAGGCAGGACGATTACTTGCGCAGGCTAAGACGGTCAACAATCTCGCGGTACCGATCCGGGTCGCGGCGGTTAAGATAGTCCAGCAAACGGCGGCGCTTATTGACCATCATGATCAATCCGCGGCGCGATGCATGGTCTTTCATGT
>JBGQDD010000236.1:0-5673 GCA_041495665.1 Candidatus Acidiferrum sp. | reverse complement strand
GCGCGCATGTTGTCGCTCATGTCCGAGGCCTGAGTGACGTTGGTATTCGCCCTGGTGGAATCACGAAAAATCATGACGGCTGCCGCGAGTGCAACCATGGTGACGGCCATCGCGATAATCAATTCCACAAGCGTGAAACCTGACTTTTTATTCATGAGCTGCTCCTCAATCCGCGATCACGAGAATTGCGCGATGAAACTAACCAATGTGTACTGCCGCGTCATGGAACCCGCGGTGTAGGCAATGGTGACGGTGAGCTGACGTAGTCCCGATTCGCCGCTGACGTCCACGATGGCGATCGTGCGGCTCATATTCTTCAGTGACATCACCACGTCATCCGAGGTTCCCAGAATCTTGTCTGCACCTGCACTCATGATCACCGTGGCCGGGATGGCCGTGTCGTCATCAGCCGTGCCATAGAGCCCGTCGGGCCCGGCGGCGAGCAGCGGTTTCGGTCCAACGACGAAAACGCCGTCGTTCGTTCCGCCCGATCCGGTGACGTTGCGAATGTTTGTCCAAGCGAGAAGTTTGGAGTCGCGCGCCGCGAATATCGTCTCCACGGCTTCTTCAGCTTTCTTTTCGGCGATGTAATCCAACTGCGTCATGTTCGCTACCTGGATGCCCTGCGCGTAGACCGCGGCGAGGGACAAGATGCCGAAGGACAGAATCACGATGGCAATCATCGCTTCGAGCAGCGTGAAGCCCGATTGTGGATTGCGGCGCCGTCTATTTCGCGACATGAGCATCCTCCCTATTCCTGCCACTGGGTACCATCCCAGTGGTATTCACGCACGCGGCCGGTGGCCCCAAGGATGGAGATGGCGCGAGCCGTCGAGGGCCGGCCCGGAATGCCCAGGAAGACCGTGCCGTTTACCAGCGTGTTTCCGCCGTCGATGAAAGCACCGCTCGTCGAGAACTTCATGATCGGTGGACCGCCGGAGAGTCCTTCAAAGTACACGGGGGCGGTGTTCCCAAAATTGAAGGGCGCCGGAAGATCCGGAATGGCGGTCGGGGAGCCGAAAACCATATACTGAGCTCCACCTTCGAAAGACACGGTGGACGATGGAGGTGCCGTACCGACGAGCCAGAGTTCTCTGATGGTCAGTTGATTCGTTCCCACAAATTGCACTTGAACCTCGCGGCGATGGGAGATGGCCCGCTCGCGCGCCGAACGCAACTGGTAAAGCAACTGGTCCATCGCCGAGTTGGCCTTGAAATTTGGCAGGATGTTGCCGTAATTGAGCATCGCCATACCCAGAACGACGCCGATGATGGCCACGGCGGTGAGGACCTCCAGCAAGGAGAAACCTCGTTGCGATCGATTCGAGCACTGTTTCATTCGTGTACTCCAAGAAGCTTCCCGGTCAAAGACGGCCCCGGGCAATCTAAGAACAGCACGTTCGCACCCAACCGATTATTTATGTTAAGTTATTTATATTCAGTAGTTTAGAAGAAACGCAGGACGGATATGGGTGAAGTGTTGTTGTAACAAAAGGTTACAAACCGCGTCGCATTCTAACGGGCTTTTGGATTCGCGCCGCTGCGAGAAGGGCTAGGAATACAAGAGGGTGGTGTCAGCGCACGATCCCGACAATTCGCTGATGCAATTGGCTGGTCCTTGCACCACGAAACGGCGATGATAGAGCAGCAACGCTCGCAAGCCAGCAAGCTCCTCGCCGCCTCCGGCCCTTCCGGGACCACCGTGCAGACAACTGGGCACCACATTGCCGTGGCCGGTATGCTGATTGCCAACCGTTGAATCCACAACTAACACTCTTCCGTGAAGGTCGCCGATTCCGAGGACCGTGTCGCGGGTGAAACTGGCATCGTTGGAAAAGACAGAGGCCACGAGTGAACCTAATCCTCGGCGTGTGATGGCGATGAGATCCTCCAGGCCGTCGTAAGCCACCAGCGTCGCTACCGGACCGAAAACCTCGACGTCATGAACGTATTTTGCATGGAGTCCATTCGTGCAGGAGAGAAGCGTCGGCTGCACGAAGGCCGACTGTTGCAGATCGGCATCAATCGGCTGGAAATTCTTGTCACCGCCGAATAGGACCTCGCATTCTTCCTTCAACTTGCCCAGTCCTTCCAGGCAAGAGGACTGCTGCGCTTTGTTCACGACCGGCCCCACCTTTACATCGGGGTTCCGCGGATTACCGACTTTCATGGGGCTCAAGCGTGCGCTGACGGCATCGCCAAAGGCTTTGAGCTGCTGACGGGGAACCAAGACGCGCCGGATGGTCGTGCATTTCTGGCCGGCTTTGAGGGCCATCTCGCGGACAACTTCTTTGGCGAGCAGGTCGAACAGATCCGTGCCGGGAGTGCAATCAGGCCCTAGAATGGCGGAGTTTATGCTATCCGCCTCAATGTTGACGCGAACGGAACGGCGCAGAACGTTCGCATGAGAGCGAATGCGCGCGGCGGTTTCAGCTGAGCCGGTAAACGAAACGATGTCCTCTTCTCGAACGTGGCCCAACAGTTCGCGAGCAGAGCCGCAGATGACGGAAATCGCTCCAGGCGGCAAGAGTTCCGCTTTCACAATATCTTCCACCATCCGTTGCGTCAGCCAAGCCGTGGGGGAAGCGGGCTTTACCACGATGGGGACGCCAGAGAGCAGCGCGGGTGCAGCCTTTTCGCACAGACCCCAAGCGGGAAAGTTAAATGCATTGATGAAAACTGCCGCGCCCTTCGTGGGCATCAGAAAATGCTGCCCGACAAACAAGCTGCTCTTCGAGAGCGGAACCAGCGCGCCTTCCTTTAACATTTTTCCTTCCGCCAGTGCCCGGCCGGCTTTCGCGTAATATTTCATGGTGTAAATGGCGCCGTCCACATCGAAAGAGGCATCGGCCTGGTTTGCTCCCAAGTTCAAGAGCGAGAGCCGGAAATACTCGTCGCGATTTGCAGCCAGCGCATCGGAGATCTTGGCCAACATTTCAGCGCGCTGGGCATAGGTGAGTTGGCGGAGCGCAGGTCCGCCGTGAGTGCGTGCAAACTCGAGGGCCGCTTCAAGATTGAGGCCCTGCGAAGATATCCTCGCCAGCTCGTCTCCGGTGACTGGATCAATGAGTGGTTCCCCAGCGCCAGTGCCTTCACTCCACTGACCATTCACGTAGTTAGGCAGCTTCATCGGTGAACCTCCGTTAATCTCACCATACTAGCCCTGAAACAAACCCTCAAAATCGAGAGCCGAAGTACAGAGAGTGGAATGCGAATTCGGTATAATACTGCATATTCGAGTCAATTGGAACCGGGCCTTTCAGCGATGTGGTATTCGTGAATATCTATCTAACACTAAGAATATAGGCACTTTATTTGGACATCTATTCTTGGCCAATGCAGATGACCGAGCGGCCGCAATGAACGCCTCTTTCTTTCTTGACCCTGCACCGCTCACATGTACTATAATGCATGCTCGATTTGTGAACTCATGAGCACACCGGCTAGCACCAATTCCAAGGTTGCGAGTCTACACCGGGCGACACCCATTCCCGATGGGGATTTCCTATTCTTCCTTGGCAAGCGAGTTCGTCAACTCCGCAACCTCCGCGGCATGACTCGCAAGCTAGTTGCGCGGGAAGCGGACGTGTCTGAGCGACATCTGGCGCAGCTCGAGGCGGGAGAAGGAAACGTCTCGATCGTGTTGCTGCGCAGGATTGCCGCGGCTCTCAACGTTTCGCTTCTCGAGTTATTCGCCCCGGAGGTGGAGGAGCCTGCCGAAAAGCAGATGATCCAGCGATTCCTCGAACGTCTCCCTAATCACCGCCTCGAAGATGTAGTGTTCCGGCTGATGCGCGACTTCAATCCGGGAGAAAAGGTGCGCCGGAAGCGCATCGCGCTGATTGGGCTGCGCGGAGCCGGCAAGTCCACGCTGGGATCGAAACTGGCACTTGAGATGCGGGTCCCCTTCATCGAGCTGGATGGTGAGATCGAGAAAGATACGGGAATGCCTCTCGGAGAAATATTCTCGCTCTATGGGCAATCCGGCTATCGAGCGATCGAGCGGCGCACCCTGACAAGAGTGCTCACGCAACATGCGTGCGCGGTGCTGTCGGTGGGAGGAGGCGTGGTCTCTGAAAAGGAGACTTTTGACTACCTCCTTTCCCACTGCTACACCATTTGGATAAGAGCCCAGCCGGAGGAGCACATGTCGCGGGTGCTTGAGCAGGGAGATTTTCGCGCGATGTCCGGGAACGACCAGGCGATGGAGGACTTGCGGCGGATACTCGAGGCGCGAGAACCGCTCTACCGGCAAGCGGACATGGAGTTCGACACCTCGGGCAGTTCGGCGGAAGCGAGTTCTTCGAGATTGAAAACCACATTGCAGGCTAATTTGCAGTAGGAGGATTTCGTGGATGTTGTCGCGACTCAAGAATCCCAGGCGAAGATGGAAGCGGTCGATTTCCAAATCGATCCTTCGCGCTACAAGCATTGGCGTCTCGCGTTTGACGGCCCGGTGGCCACCTTGACGATGGATGTTGCCGAGGACGGTGGAATCCGCCCGGGCTACAAATTGAAATTGAATTCGTACGACCTCGGCGTGGATATCGAGCTGCACGACGCGTTGCAGCGAATTCGATTCGAACATCCGGAGATTCGTTCGGTGGTCGTTACCAGCGCAAAGAGCCGCATTTTTTGCTCTGGAGCCAACATTTATATGCTCGGGCTTTCTTCCCACGCGTGGAAAGTGAATTTTTGTAAGTTCACGAATGAAACCCGGAATGGGATCGAAGATGCGAGCGCACATTCCGGACTGAAGTTTCTCGCTGCCTGTAATGGAACGACGGCCGGAGGCGGTTACGAGCTGGCACTGGCTTGCGATGAAATTATTCTCGTGGACGACCGCTCTTCTGCGGTCAGTCTGCCGGAGCTGCCGCTGCTGGGCGTCCTGCCCGGAACGGGCGGACTGACTCGGGTGACGGACAAGCGGAAAGTGCGCCGGGACCATGCCGACATGTTCTGTACAAATCCGGACGGGGTTCGCGGTCAAAGAGCCAAGGACTGGCGGCTGGTCGATGACGTCGTCAAGCCGCAGCAGTTTGCGGAGCACATCAAGCAGCGCGCGATGAAACTTGCCGGAGAGAGCAATCGCCCTGCCGGAGCAAAAGGTGTGGTTTTGACTCCATTGAACCGGACCGTCGATGAAGCTGGACTGCACTATGGATACGTCGATGTGCAATGTAATCGCGAAGCGCGCACGGCAACGATCACCGTGCGCGCTCCGGAATCCGTTACCGATGATAGCCTGGAAAAGGCTATTGCGGCGGGTGCGAATTGGTGGCCGCTGCAAATGGCGCGAGAGCTGGATAACGCCATTCTGAGTTTGCGTGCCAGCGAACTGGATTTGGGTCTCTGGATTATCAAGACCACCGGAAATCCGGACGCCGTTCTCGCCGTCGACGGATTCATTCTGAATCACCAGGACAATTGGTTCGTTCGCGAAGTGCTGGGAATGATGCGGCGGACATTTGCCCGGATCGACGTCACCTCCCGTTCCATCTATGCAATCGTTGAACCTGGGTCCTGCTTTGCCGGCACGCTACTGGAATTGGCGCTCGCTGCCGACCGCGTCTACATGCGCGATACGCAGGAGGGCGGAAGTGTCCCAAGCATGACACTTTCGAAAATGAACTTCGGGCCGCTGCCGATGGTGAACAAACTTTCTCGGATGGC
>JBGQDD010000235.1:0-5696 GCA_041495665.1 Candidatus Acidiferrum sp. | reverse complement strand
GTGGTCTGCCAATTGTCCTTGCCTTTTTTCAGGGGAATCCAGGGAGGTAGCGTCTGGTTCAGATACGTAGCCAACGCATAGATGTAAGGCTCGTACATTTTGCGAAACCCAATGAGTTTGCGGTCGGCTTCTTCTCCATCATGGAGTTTCATGCCGTGCTCGGCGAGGATGTCGCGGATTTGGCGCAAGTCTTGCGCGGGCAGTCGGTCCTGTGGCAGCGGCTTGGGCGCGGTGCCAAAGACTTGCGAGAGGTCAACGACGGCGTGACGCGCAATCGCAAAAGTAAGTTCGGCCTGTTTTTCACAAGCGCCCTCGACGCCAACGATGACGAGCGCGCACGTGTCGAGAATCGCCGTGAGCGAAGCGATCCAGGACTGGTTGTCGTGCTGAGAGCGAAAATAGGCCAGCACGGGATACGAGAGATGGCTCTCCATCAGCTCGGCGCACCACAGCTCCCAATCCTTGAGGAGAACGCGGAGGGCGTCCTGGCCGTGGATGTAGCTGTGGCGGCGAAGCAGTTCGCCGGCGGTGGGCGGCGTGCCGGCGCGGGAATCGAGGAGCGAAATATTCACTTCGCGTTTGGAGAACGACCCGTAAATGAAAGGCAAATAGCCAATGACCGCGGCAAGAAAACCGAAACCAAAACCAGCTTCGGTGACGACCAGGGCGCGGGACAAGCCGGAGCGCGGAATCACGTCACCCAGGCCGAGGGTGAAGAAGGTCGTGCCGCTGAGATAGAGATCCGTCAGGAAACCGGAATGGCTGCCCGTCATCACCACGGCGGATCCGGCGCCATACTGCATGAGGCCGAAGCCAAGCACGAGGCCAACGGCCCAAACCCCGACGAGAACCAGGAGCGAGAGCGGGCCGTAGAAACCCAGCAAGGCTTCGCGAGCCTTGCGCGAAGGGATGAGTCCGGTCAGGATTTTCCACGTTTTCCACGTGGCGCGGTAAAAAAGGCGAGCGAGGCGGAACTTTCGCGTGACGCGGCGGGGAAGAATGATGGCCTCGAACGCGTCCCAGAGCACGATCAGAAAGATCGCGACACCTGCAGCGAACGCTCCCGGAGCTGGAATCATGTGCGGCATTGTACCTGTTTGCCCTTTCGATGAGAACGTCCAGCCAGGACGATTCGAGAGAATTTCTCGCGAGAACGCCTGGAGCCTAGGATTCCAGCCGGGCGGTAACGCTGATTTCTGCCCTGAAGAGTTTGGAAACGGGGCAGCCGGTTTCCGCGGCTTTCACGGCGGCGTCGAATTTGGCCTTGTCCGCTCCCGGGATTTGCGCGACGAGGTCCAGGTGGCTTTTCGTGATGGCGAAGCCATCCGGAAGTTTTTCGAGCGAAATAGTTGCCGTCGTTTCGAGCCTGCTCGCGGTCATGCCCGCGTTACCCAACTGCGCGGAAAGCGCCATGGTGAAACAGCCGGCGTGCGCCGCGGCCAGCAGTTCCTCGGGATTGGTGCCGACCCCGTTTTCAAACCGCGTGCTGAAGGAGTATTGTGTTTGCTTCAGCACGCCGCTATCCGTCGAAATTGAGCCCTTCCCATCTTTCAAACCGCCCTGCCAAACCGCGGATGCTTTGCGCTGCATGGTCTCTCTCCTTTTGGCTCTTTCGTTCTTTTTGAATCCACAGAATTCGATTCCCAAGCTTCTTGGAAGGGTATATTCAGAAGATGACCTTGTCGAGAAAGCTTTGTGAACGTGGATGAGCGCGGTCCTGCAAGAAGTCGCACACCGTCCCTGGCCGCTGCCCGCGGGACCATGGGTGATGGCGCAGAGCTGGCACGACCTGCTCTTTGCGCATTGGCCCGTCGACGCTGCAGGATTGCGCCCGCTTGTTCCACAGCAGTTGCAAATCGACTTGTTTGAAGGGCAGGCTTGGCTCGCGGTAGTTCCGTTTCGCATGACCGGTGTACGGCTGCGCGGGACGCCTGCGGTGCCATGGCTCTCGGCATTTCCTGAACTGAATGTTCGTACCTATGTGACCTGCGGCGGAAAGCCCGGCGTGTGGTTTTTCAGTCTGGACGCGGGTAACTCGCTGGCCGTCGCCATCGCGCGGGCGTGGTTTCACTTGCCGTATTTTCGGGCACGAATGAGCTGCGCGGAACGGGAAGGCTGGATTCAATACCAGAGCGAGCGGACACATCGCGGAGCGCCGGCCGGATTGCTGACCGGCCGATATCGCCCCGTTGGCGAGGTTTTTTCCCCGCACCCCGGGACGCTGGAGTATTTCTTGACCGAGCGGTATTGCCTGTACGCGGCCGATGGGCGTGGCCAAATCAATCGCGGCGAGATTCATCATCCGCCGTGGCCGCTGCAGCGCGCCGAAGCGGAATTTGCGCGCAACTCGATGATGGAGTCATTGGGTATTGCCCTGACTTCGCGGCCCCTCCTTCTTTTTGCACGCAGGCAGGATGTCCTGGTGTGGCCGCCGCTGCCTCTGCAGCAAGGTAGCTCATTAGATAAAGGATGACTTGCCGCATGGCTCTATCTGGCCGTCATTTTGACACGGCGATCAAGGGATGTGGGCAGGCCAAAGGCCTCGAATGTAAACGGTGTCATCCACTACTCTGTAGTAGACCAGCCAATTGCCCGCGTTGAACCAGCGGTGGCGGCGAAAGCGGCGCCCTTTTGTTCTTACCGGATACATGTGCGGAAAAAATGAAAGCGCTGCTAATTTCCCGAGAATCTCTTCCCGCTCTCGATCCGGAAGTTCTTCAAACAATTCCCAGGCAGTGCGGGTCCAGACGACCTCGTGCTTCACCGTTTTCTTCTCTTCCCGCTTCTTGCGCGGGACATTTTGACAACTTCGTTATGCGGAATGACGCGCCCTGCTTTGATATCGGCGTCGGATTTCGCCATCATTTTTTGAAATGCCGGGTCCGCTTCGATTCTGTCGAGGCGGTCTTCCATGTCCGCGTAAAGCTGGATGGCTTCGCGCACGATCACACTTCGATTGCCATCGCGGTAGGATGCGAGTTCTTCCAGCAGCTTATTCGTTCGGGTGTCGAGTACAAATTGGTGACGCATGGCGGGGGCCTCCACGGTCTAGGTTAAACACCAAGTGTGGAGCTGTCAACACCATTCATGACTAGTGTGGAATTGCTTCAAGACAAGCCCAGGCTAGACGTTTAAAGTCAAGCTGACCAGGTCCGGCCGCGTGGGCGGAGAAAGCGGCGGCATCTTCGAGCGATCGACCGGATGATAGAGCGTGTCGCGCTCGACGGGAACGCGGCCGGCGGCGCGAATGAGGCGTTCGAGTTCGTTGCGCGGCGTGAACTCGGACGTTACCGCGCCGGCGTCGTGATAAATCTTTTCCTCTACCACTGTGCCGTCGAGGTCGTTGGCGCCGAAGCGCAGTGCGATCTGCGCGATGCTCGGCGAGAGCATGATCCAATACGCTTTGATGTGATCGAAGTTATCGAGCAGCAGCCGCGACACGGCGATGTTGCGTAGGTCGGCGTAGCCCGTCGGCTTCGGAATGTGCGCGAGCGCAGTGTTGTCCGGATGAAACGCCAGCGGGATAAACGCCACGAAGCCATGCGTCTCGTCCTGCAGCTCGCGCAACTTGACGAGATGATCGACGCGCTCTTCTTCCGTCTCCACGTGCCCGTAGAGCATCGTCGCGTTCGAGCGCAGCCCGATTTCATGCGCCTGCCGCGCGATGTTAAGCCACATCTGCCCGCTGACCTTGTGATCGCAGATAATCCTGCGCACCCGCGGATGAAAAATCTCCGCGCCGCCGCCGGGTAGCGAATCGACACCCGCTTCTTTCAATTTGAGGAGTATTTCTTTGGTCGACAGTTTTGCGATGCGCGCAAAGTAGCCCACCTCGACCATCGTGAACGCTTTCAGGTGCACGCCCGGGCAGCGCTGCTTCAGCCCGCGAATCATCTCCAGGAAATATTCAAACGGCAAATCCGGGTGCAGGCCGCCGACGATGTGGAATTCCAACGCGCCTTCGCGCGCGCCCTGTTCGGCGCGGGCGTAAATCTCTTCGAGCGAGAAGTTGTACGCGCCCGGTGCGTTGGGATCGCGGCCAAACGCGCAGAGTTTGCAATGAGCGACGCAAATGTTGGTCGGATTGATGTGCCGGTTGACGTTGAAATAGGTGACGTTCCCATGCTTTTTCTCGCGCACGTGATTCGCCAGCCAGCCAACGGCCAGCAGATCCGGCGTGCGATACAGCGCGATGCCGTCCTCCATGCTCAGGCGCTCGCCGCCCAGCACTTTGTCCGCAATCGGCTTCAACCGCTGATCGGTGATTGTGAGTTCGCTCATTTCGAATCCGTCGAAAATTTCAAACGCGCCAAACTGCTGCTGCTGCGCCCCAGAACAGCAGGAACACCATACTAATATAGCCGTTCACAGTGAAAAACGCAGCGTCCAGCTTGCTCAGGTCGTTGGCTTTGATAAGAGAATGTTCGTAGCCCAGCAGCCCGGCAACCACAGTGATCCCCACCCACGCCGGCCAGGGCAAGCCGAAACTAAACGCCAGCCAGGAGAGCAGCACGATCACGCCAACGTGCATCATTCGCGCGATGAGCAGCGCCCTGGCTATCCCAAATTTCCTGGGCACGGAAAAAAGCCCGGCGCGCTGGTCGTAGTCCACGTCCTGGCAAGCGTAGAGCACGTCGAACCCGCCAACCCACAGCGTGACCGCGCCACAAAGAATCAGCACGCGCGCATCCAGCCCTCCCGTGATGGCAATCCATGCGGCCGCGGGGGAGATGCCCAGCGCGAATCCGAGGAAAAGATGCGACCAATTCGTGAAGCGCTTGGTAAAGGAATAGAAAAATAGAATCGCGACGGCCAGCGGCGCGAGCTTCAACGCGAGAAGATTCAGTTGCCACGCCGCAAGAAAGAAAACCGCAACGGCAACGAGCGTAAAGAACCACGCGAATTGCGGTGAGAGCGCGCCGGTAGCGAGCGCGCGCTGCTGCGTGCGCGGATTTTCGCGGTCGTACCGCTGATCCGCGATGCGGTTCATGGTCATCGCCGCCGACCGCGCCGTCACCATCGCTACTACGATCCAAGCAATTTGCCGCAGAGAAGGCCATGCATGATAGCTGGCACGCGCCGCAAGCAGCGCGCCCGTCAGCGCAAACGGCAGCGCAAATACGGAGTGCTCGAATTTGATCATCTCGAGCACGGTCTTGATGCGGCCAGCCATGATTAAATTATGCTTCCGCCTTTTTCGACGCCGGTGTCCCCATCCAGCGAACCATTTGTTCCTGAGGCAATCCGATTTGTGCCAGCACCCGGCAGACGTATTGCGTCACAATATCCTCGATCGTTTTCGGATGATGATAAAACGCTGGAACCGCGGGCATAATCACCGCCCCGGCCTGCTGCGCCCGCAGCATATTCTCCAGATGAATGCGATTGAATGGCGTGTCTCTCACGCACAAAACAAGCTTACGGCCTTCCTTGAGCATCACGTCAGCGGCGCGCGCGACAAGATCGTCAGCGATCCCATTGGCAATCGCGCCAAGCGTGCCCATCGAGCATGGAATCACAATCATCGAATCAACCACGTAGCTTCCGGAAGCGATCGAAGCGCCGACGTCCTTATTCGGCAGCACATCAATTTTCGCAACCGGATGGCCGAGGATGCGGCAGGGAAGTTGTTTCAAATCACCCGAAGTGATGCCAAGCTCTTCCGTGAACAGGCGCTGCCCGGCTTCCGTGACGAC
>JBGQDD010000234.1:0-5721 GCA_041495665.1 Candidatus Acidiferrum sp. | reverse complement strand
CGGCGCTGCAACTGTTCCAGCGCGCGAACCACGCGTTCCACGGACTGGTCCTCTTCCGCAAGGCTAGGCCTCACAGATGGGGTGGGATCGGGAGCTTCGGGCGCCGTCTCTTCCGTATCACCGCGCTGCAAAGATCCAACCAGCACATTGACGGCTTCAACGCGCACACCTGGATTGGCGTCATGTTCCAGCGCATCCAGCAGAGCCTGCCGGACATCATCATGCGACGCCGCATCACGGAGCGACTCCAGGGCCTTCATGCGCACGGCGGGATTCAGATCCTTGCGAGCCGCGACGATCAGCGCTTGGCGCACTTGCTGATCCCGCGAAGCCGCCTTCAGCGCTTCGAGACAATCGAGGCGCAGACCAGCATCGAAGCGCTCGCCATTTTCGACCACATAGGTGAGTACGCGGCGCATATCGCTGTCCTGAACGTTACCGGTGAGAACCAGCGGCTGCTCGGCGCTGAGCTGAAGTTGCACGTCCGGAGAGCCAGAACCCGTGGAAGGCGAAAAGTTGATGCCCCCTACAAGCATCTTCGAAAGCTGGTCGTCCGTGAGCGGCGGCTTGGCCATGACGTTCATCGCCTGACCACTGGTGTCGCCGTTACTGCTGTTCTTTAGCCACGGCAGGAGCTGAGTTCCCACAACGATCCCGAAGAGGACCAGGAGGGCGCCGCTCCAGGCGGGGCGTAGTGCCATCCAGCGGCGCAGCCAGCCGAAGGGACGCCAGTGTTCCTGGATCGGAGGCGCGGAAAGATCATCGAGGGCTTCGGCAAGCTCGCTACGGCATTGCGATAGAAGAATCCCGGATGAATCGAGTTCATCGGCTGGTTGCAGAGCAGCAACCATGGCTTCGTGAAGATGGCTCTCTTCGGCAAGCTGGGCGGCGCAAGCTTCGCAATTCGCGACGTGCGCTTCAATCTGTTTGCGTTCCTTCTCGCTGACTTCGTCGCAGGCGTAGAAAACCAGAAGCGGCGCAACGTCTTTGCAGCTCACGCTCTTTTCAAACACGCTCATCGCAAGCCTCCCAATTCCTGGCGGAGTTTGCGGGTGGCGCGGAAAAGCGAATTCTTCACGGTTTCTTCGGTGGTGCCGAGGGCGTCTCCAATCGCTCGAAGCTTCAGGCCCTGATAGTGCTTCATCTCAAACACGATGCGTTCGCGTGGCGAAAGACGCTCCATCGCCATAGCGATGCGCGCCTTGATTTCCTTGCCGATGAAGGTGCGTTCGGGGTCCAGCGTCGGACGGAGCTCGCGCTGGCGCTCGAAAAAATCGGTGATGCCTTCCTCATGGAAGCCGTTGTTCATCTCCGGTGCCTGATCTTCGGGGCGTGCTTGGCGCCGGCGCAGGTGGTCCAGGCAAACGTTGGTGACGATGCGGTAGAGCCAGGTGTAGAAGCTGCACTCGAAACGGAAACGGTGGAGATTGCGGTAGACCTTGAGGAAGGCTTCCTGGTAGACATCCCGGGCGTCCTCCGGGCGTTTCATAAGATTGAGCGCCAGGCGCAGGACGTCCCGGTCGTGGCGGCGCACCAGTTCCTCGAAAGCCGCACGGCTGCCCGTTTGCGCTTCCGCGACCAGGGCCCGCTCGTCGAGGTGGGACAAAGAGATCACCGAGGCCAGGGCGGCGTCCGTGCTACCCGAGCGACCGTTGTTATCGGCCAAAGCCAGAGCCCATCTGGGAAGCGGCATATTTCGCTTTCTTTTCGCGTGCGCCGATGTTGCCGCTTGCAAAACAACACCTTAGCTCGAATTCCAGCACTCGGCTAAACACTGCGCACCACGCGACCACCCCATTTGGACGCACCACTGCGCCCTTGGGTGAGCACCACTTCCCACTATAACAACGGCGAACTTGTGGGTTTTGTTTCAGAAATATCCATCAATTGAGGCTCGCAAAGCCAGGATTGAGTCCTCCGTTGGCCGCCTAGAGGCCAGAGCCGGATGATCCAACGGTCCTCGCTGAATCACCTATGCGCCAAGCAACAAACGGCCAGGCGAAGAGCAGAACCAGCGCCAGCAGAAGAGCATAGCCATTCGCGCGATAGAACGAATCCGGCTGAGAGAGCAGCTCGGCGGCGCCGCCAAACAAAGACGAACCCGCCACGATGAGAAAACAGCCGAGAATATTAAGGCGCATCACCTGGCGCACGCCGAAAACGAGAACGCTGAGCAGGATGAGCCGGGCCAGGAATTGTTTTGCGAGGTCGGCGGGACTACCCCAATTTCCACCAGTGAGAGCGAGCGCGCCGAAGAGGAAGAGCAGCAGGCGCAACCATGGTTGACGCACTTGCGCCGCAACGAAGGTGGCAGTCGCCGTGACGAGACCAGCGAGAAGGAGGCCACGGAGCACTGTTCCTCCTAGAATAGATGCGGCGGGAAGCAGGGCGTCAAAGTCCAGGCCGAACGAGGCCTCGATCGTGCGATGCATCGTCGGCCAGTGAGTCGACGCAACTGCGAGGAGACGCTCGAGTCCAAGCAGACCTGCCGCTCCCCCTAAACCGATCCAGAGCGCATCGCGATAGTAAGCCGCCGGCATTCCGGCCCCTCCCGGCAGACGGTCTTCACCGAACGCCCGGCTGGCGTAATACCATGTCATGCCAAACAGCAGCGCGATTCCGCCAAAATAGAGCGGAGCTCCCAGCAGTGCTCCAATGGCAATCCCGCCAAACATCATTTTGAGCGGAATGGCGGTATTGTAGGCATTCAAGAAGCTGGGGACGCGGTTGCCGAGCAGGAAAACCAAAAGATAACCGCAGAGTCCCCACATCGACCAGAACGCGATGCGCCTCCAGGGAATCGAGCGCGCGGCTTCTGATTTCAGGTTCATAAGAAAAACAATGAGCGCGGTGAGGCCGAGGCCCGCAAAGAATAAGATGGGGATCGCGTAACTGAAAACGGTTCGAAAGAGCGAGAGTTCCTCTTGTTTGCGGCGCCAGTCGCCGGGAATCTTGATGTACGAACGATAGTTTGTGACTTCGTCGCCCAAAAGTTGTACATCGATGCGCGCATGGGCGTGATCTTCTGTGCTGGCCGGAGAGGATTGCGTGGCGTCGAGTAACTCGTTCTGTTGCCAGGTCAGGCTGTGATCGATGCGATGCGGGCGCTTATCCGAATTGGATTCGACCAATCTCCAATCCTTCACATCGAGTTTCTTCTCATCACGAAGGAATTTCTCCGCCCGGGCAACAGCTTCCTCTTTGGCGAGCGACGCGCCAGGTGCTTCTTCCGCAAGCGTGTGCCGGACCGAGTGGAGCGATCCGTCGGGCCTTAGGATAACGGCGAACTCTTCAGGCTGGCTGTCGCGGAAGTAACGCACGCGCCACAGCGCGGCCGGAACGCGCTCTGAGTAGATGGCGTTGACTCCCGCAATGCCAATGCGCTGTCGCAAATATTCATTCACAACTGGATCCGCTATGTCGACGAAAACGGTAGCGTGGTAGTACGAATTTGGATCGAGGCCACGCTGGCGCACAATTTCGTCCGCGCGCGCGCGGGCCGTCCGCGCATTGACGGAAAGTTTCAGGTATTCGCCAATCGATGGCGGCTTCAATCGCCACGCTAGCGCACCGCCGGCAAGCAGGCAGACAGCTAGGAAAGCGATCATGCCGGAAGCAAGAGCATCATAGCCGCTTGATCGGAGTTCGGGAGTTGCGGCTGCCGGCTCGCTCCTGAGATCGATTTCCGGCGCGCTCTTCGAACGATTGAGAAGGTCTTCATCGGCTTCGAACCTGCCGCGAGTCAAATAGGAAATGCAGGCAAAAGCCAAAGGCGCAAGCGCGGCCGCGCCTACCACTACGCCGGAGATCTTGAAATAAAGACTGTTCGAACGAATGAGCAGCAACCCGACGAGCGACGCATCCACGGTGTAATGCCAGATGAGCGTCGCGAGGATGCCCCAGCGCAACATCACCATTCCCGCAACAATCCCGATGATCCCTATTTCGATCCCGCGGATGTAGGCCGGTTCCTGCGGGTAATTGCTGTGCAGAAAGCTCCAAAGAAAAGCCGGTACGATCACGGCCACCCAGCGAGAACGCGTAAATCGCATGAAAAACGGAATGGCAAACAGCCGGAACGTGAACTCCTCGTTCATGGAAGCGAGCAGCCCGATCGCGACGCCGGAAATCCACGGGAACGCCGTATTCACGCTGTCCGAATAGTTCAATTCCTGCGGCGCCCACGCCCCCCTATTTGTGGCGACGATGTAGAAGGCGACAATAAAACCAATGTGCGCAGCAGCGAGGCACAACCCCACGACGGACGAAGAGAAAAACTCCTTCGAACGCAGCCCGCGCAGCGTGAAGACGTGTCCTAATCTTAGCTGGCCCGGCTGGGATCTGCGGTAGAGCGGCTCCGCCGCCGGCAGAACCAGCGTGATGGTGAGCGCGGTTGCAACGGCAAGCAGCAGAGCGCGCCCGATTTGTAGAAGAATAAAGCTGGAGTAGGAGTCCTTTGTATCGTATCCCGCTCCCCATAGCGGCCAGTCGTTCAGGGCTTGCAGGAATAACATCATCGCCGCCAGTAATCCAAGCTTGATCGCCGCGCCCCAGGTTGTTTCTCCGCTCTTCGTCCACTGAATTGCCAGCCGAACAGCGGCTCCCAGAAGCAACAGGTAGGGAAGAGTGAAAACCAAGGCGAGCGTGTCGTTTCCGGAGCGGAGTCTTTGATAACTGCGTTCCCATGCTTCGGGGACGCGCAAGAGCTCTTCGCTGCCGCCGATACGATCGCCTTGCAGAGTGACTTGCAGCCTGTAGGGCGCGTCTTTCGCGCGAAAGTCGTGCTTTTCCCATGTAAAAGTCCAATCAAGACGGTTCGGCCGCTTCTTGGAATTGGCTTCCTCTGGGAGGAGCTCCCATCTCCTCACATCGAGTCCGAGTTTCGTGGTCAGATAGTTTTGCGCCGCGAATTGAGCCGTGGCGCGGTCCAACGTGGCCGCAGCACGCGATTCTTCTATCTTGTGTGTGTAGCCGACGATTTGCCCAGCAGGGCTCACGCGAACTCGGAACTCTTCTTCCTGCTGCGGCTTGAAGAATCGCACGTCCCAGAACCAGATATTCAACTCGGAGGACATGAGCTTGTTCGCCTGCTGCAAACCAAGCTGGCGCTCGAGATAAACCTTGGCGTTGTCGTCCACGTTAAACACAATGGCGGATTGGTAGCCCCCGAGGTTCTCACCAAGGCCGGTGACGAATCTCTGCGCTCTTGCTAGCGCTTCTTCGCGGGAGACCTGAAAATTAACGGAGGCCTCGGGGAAAGCCCGGAAAAAATACTTGTAGGCGAACAGCGCGCCGAGGATTCCCGCCACCACCCACAGGAGCAGCGCGCGCTTGTCGGAACTTGTCAGACGGTCTCCCGTCACATATGCCTCCCCGTTTGGGACACGGAATCCTCACTCTATCGGTACGCGGGGCAGGGACGCAAGTTTCGCAATTGCAATAGGTTCCTGGCGGGAATGATATAAAGAAGATGCGTCTGCCGCTTTGCGGTTGCCCTCAGCTTCGCACCGCTTGCGTTGGCATTCAAGTATGTCGATGAACCTAAGCACCGAAGTACGCATGATCAAAGGCGTTGGCCCGCAGCGCGCGGAACTGCTCGCGCAGCGCGGCATCTACACGCTTGAGGATCTGCTGGCGTATCTCCCTTTTCGCTATGAGGATCGCATTCATTTTTCCAAGGTGAAGGACATTCAGCCGAACGGCACGTACACCATTCGCGCG
>JBGQDD010000233.1:0-5790 GCA_041495665.1 Candidatus Acidiferrum sp. | reverse complement strand
CTCCGATTCAAAGTGCGAGACGAGGCCATCGACGAGCGGGGCGAGCTTTCCTTCCATCACCTCGCTTAGCTGATGAAGCGTCAGGCCGATACGGTGATCGGTGACACGATTTTGCGGGAAATTGTAGGTGCGGATTTTTTCGGAGCGGTCGCCGGTTTTGATTTGCCCTCGGCGCTCGGCGGACAGCGCCACCTGCCGCTTCTCCTGCTCTTGCTCGTAAAGGCGCGCGCGAAGAACGCGCATGGCCTTGGCACGGTTCTTGATTTGCGATTTTTCGTCCTGTTGGGAAACGACCAGTCCACTGGGAATGTGCGTGATGCGGACGGCGGAGTAGGTGGTGTTGACGGACTGGCCGCCGGGACCGGAAGAGCAGAAGGTGTCGACGCGCAAATCTTTGGCTTCGATCTTGATGTCGATTTCGTCGGCTTCGGGGAGGACTGCGACGGTTGCAGCCGAAGTATGAATGCGGCCTTGCGTTTCGGTTGCGGGAACGCGCTGCACGCGGTGCACGCCGCTCTCGTACTTCAGTTTGGAATAAACTTTTTGCCCTTGAATTGCGGCGACGACTTCCTTAAGGCCGCCCAATGAAGAAGGGGAGCTTTCGAGAACCTCGACTTTCCAGCCCAGCGTTTCCGCGTAGCGCGCGTACATGCGGAAGAGTTCGGCGGCGAAGAGAGCGGCTTCATCGCCGCCGGTGCCGGCGCGGATTTCCAGGATGACGCTCTTTTCGTCGAGGGGATCTTTCGGGAGCAGCAGGAGTTTCAGTTCGCGCTCAGCCACTTCCTTGCGCGCGGTGAGTTCCTTTTCTTCGTCCTGCGCCATTTGCTTCATCTCGGCGTCTTCGGCCTCGAGAAACATCTGGTGTGCGCCGGCGAGATCTTTTTCAATCTGTTTGAATTCGCGGTGCTTGGCAACGATTTCGCCGAGCTCGGATTGCTGCTTGGCGACTTTTTGGAAGCGCGCGGAGTCCGAGACGATCTCCGCCGAGGAAAGTTCCTGCGTGAGTTCGTCGTAGCGCGTGCCAAGCTGGTCCAATTTTTCAGATAACGTCAATGCGGCCATTGCAAAACCTCTGTAGTTCTCAGTCGTTAGTTTTAAGTTCTTAATAAAGGAAACAGAAAAAGTTGATTTCAGTTCGCAGAGAAGTGCGGGCTCCCGGAGCGGGAGCGACAGGCAAGTCAGCTAATAGAACGTGGCGTACATCAATTTGCTCAACTATAAGAATAGCGCCGATGTCAAATTCATGCAAATTGAGGTTCGGAATGGGCCAATTTCTCGCTAACACGTTATGCGCCCCTTTTGAGGTAAACTGCGGGCCGTGACGCTCCGCGAATTCTTCTTGGAAAATCTTGCCGGGGACCTGGAATACCATCCGCGTCGCGCGGTGCTTTATCTAGGCCTTGCTGTGACTGCCCTGTGCTATTGGATATTCTCTCCACCGGAGGCCAGATTCAGCACTCTTCCTCTTGTCTTCGTTCTTGGCAGCCTTACGTTTTTTCTAAAGGGTATTTTCCTTCTCCGGAAATCATCCGAGGGACTTGGGCTCACTCCATCAGAACTCGCTGATCTCTCCGATCCTTCCAATCGCAAACTTCTTCCGTCCGTCCCTAACCAGGCTGCCCAGATGGTTCAGGATTTCGGTGCCGGTTCGCTCCTCCTATGGCCCCTTCTGAATGTTGGCCAGGATATCGACCATTCCTGGAGTAACCCCCCGCGTGCGCCCGTCTTTCTCACCGGCGCTATTCTTTTCTTCCTGGGCTGGCTCATCCGTCGCCTTACTTCGACTCCAGCTGGGCACTAGTAAGAGTACAGTCAGCGAACTGTGCGATGACCGAGCACCGCGACCTTGTGCCGGTTGCTCCGGTGCGAGGCGGTATACTACGATGCGAACAAGCCTATGAGCGAAGCGGTAGGAACCATGTTGCAAACGAGTGCTGAGGCGGCGCGGGAAACTGCGGCGCAGGCGGATGCGGGATTTTTGTGGGATTTCTGGTATCCGGCGGTGCGCAGCGCGGAGATTACCGGGCAGAAACTCGTGACGGCGATGTTGCTGGAAGTGCCGCTGGTGCTGGGACGCACTTCCGAGGGGAAAGCGTTTGCGATGCGGGATTCTTGTCCGCACCGGGGCATACCGCTGTCGTACGGGCGGCTCGACGGGAAAGTGGTGGAGTGCTGTTACCACGGATGGCGATTCGATGCTTGCAGCGGGCAGTGCGTGGAGATTCCATCGTTATCCAGTCAGGACAAGCTGAAAGTGGAGCGGATTTTTGCGGGGCATTATCCCTGCGAGGAGCGAGACGGATACGTGTGGGTTTACATGAATAGCCCGGGGACGCTGGTGCCGGAGACGATTCCGGCGGCGCCGGCGCTGACCGTTTTCAGCGACAGGTACAAGATCACGCATCTTTCCTGCGAACTGCCCTCGCACATCGATCACGGGATTATCGGATTGATGGACCCGGCGCATGGACCGTTCGTACACCAATCGTGGTTCTGGCGGAAACGCTCGAGCATTCACGAGAAAGCCAAGCAGTTCGAGCCGATTCCGAACGGCTTCCGGATGAGCCCACATTCGCCGAGCACGAACAGCGCGCCCTACCAGTTGCTCAAGAGAATCACCGGGGAGCCGGTGACGACGACGATCGATTTTGTGCTGCCGAATATCCGGACGGAAGAGGATCGCAGCGGGAAGCTGTGGTTCTCGAGCCGCGCGACGGTGACGCCGGTGCGGCGGGAACTTTGCCGGATCGATTTCGTGGCGGCTTGGAATCTTTTCTTCTTGCCGGTTTCGATTTTCCGGGCATTCGGCAAGGTTTTTCTCCGCCAGGATCAGGAGACGATGATCCAGCAGGCGGAAGGGTTGAAGCATAACCCGCGGTTGATGCTCATTGACGATGCTGACCGGCCGGCGAAATGGTATTTCGCGCTGAAGGCCAACTTGATCGAGTCGCGGAGGACGGGCGCGGCGATGGTGCATCCGATGGATGGGCCGGTGACGCTGCGGTGGCGGTCGTAAGCAGTTTTTAGTTCTTAGTACTAAGTTGTTAGTAAGGCTCCTGTGTCCTTGGCTTTTGCCCCTTGTTCCGGGTCCAATAAAGGGAGAGTTCATCCAGGGGACAAAGGATCCGTCGGGCTCGAACGACCCTGCGACGCAGGGAGGTCCTTCGTCGCGATGCTCCTCAGGACAGCTTATCCTCATCGGATAAGCTGGTTAACCATAACAGCCCCCACCCCTATGTTTTTCATAAGTGTTGCATCTAAAGGACTTAGAGCTTATGCAAGTGGTTTAGAATCAACACTTGCGAGCGTTTCTATAAGTGTTGATTCTAAATGGCTTAGCCTGGAAGTCGTTGGTGCGCCATGCTGCCCTGACAAGTCCAAATCGCAGGTGGAATGTTACGGAGATTTACCTGCAAACTAGTGTACCAGAGCGTTAAGGAAAGTCAAGGAAAAGTTGGAGAGGCAGGCCGCTCACAAGTCATTCGTGAGTGGAACGTGGGAGTTTAGGGCGGGCATGCCTTAATCAAGCGGGCTGAGGTGCGTCAGCGGAGGTGAGTGAGGTCGAAGTCGATGGAGAGGGGATCGCCCTCCGGGGGAACGACGTCGATGGTGGCGGAGCCGGAGGCAAAGGCCTCGGCGGAGAAATCGAACTGGAGAGTGGCGCCGGTGAGGATGCAGCCGCCTTCGTCAGAGCAGGACAAATTGGGCTGGCCGGAAGAAGAGAAGGGGCGGAGCATTTTGTCGTCGCTGGAGACTTGAACGTCGAAGTCTTTCCAGAAGTCATAGGGACGCGGAACGAAGCCCGTGGGAGAACCGGAGCGGGAACCGGTGGGGCGAGCGATGTAAGGGCCATAAGAATCGGTGAGCTGAATTTGAACGATGATTCTTACGAATTCGGGCTGATCGCGATGATCGAGGGCGGCTTGCTGGGCGCTGTAACCGGAGGTGTGCTGGCTGGATTGCTGGACGAGAAGAGCGAAAGGAGTGAAGAAAGTGACGGAGGCGACGTCCGGACCGGTTTTCGGCGGCGCAAGGAATTTTGTGTATTTGTTGAGAAAAGTGGACATGGTTTCGTCACGGCGCTGGCCTAAAAAGTAGGCTTCGCGGACGGCATGATCGGACAAGGGAGTGTCGAAGGCGAAGGAGGAAGGAGTTAAGAGCAAAACCGCCACGAGGACTGATGCGATTTGGCGGACAGGAGTGCGAAGCATGATGAGCCTCCAGCTAGAGTATAGGACGGTTAAGGCAGATGGGGCGTTTCAAGGTCAACTCCAAACGGCCGCTACCGGGAGCAGCAGCGGCCCGCCTCAGAAGGCGGGCCCTACCAGACGATTAGATGCGGCGGGTGATGTTGGGGAAGCCGAGCCAGACTTTGATGCCGCAGAAGTGGCTGCGTGCTAGAATGCAGGCGTGTCGCATATCGTGTATAAAGTCGAAACAGAAGTTGAAGCTGATGGGCACTGGATTGCGGAGATAGTGGACGTGCCGGGTGTATTGGCATATGGGGCCACGGAAAAAGAAGCGGTGGCGTCCGCTCAGGCTCTTGCGTTGCGCATCCTCGCTGACCGCATCGAACAATAGAAGCCGCTCTCCTATACACGCCACAAAGTGCGTGCTAAAATCTGGCTATGTCACAGAAGCAGCTAGCAGCCGCGATTGATCAACGCTTTCGCTCGATGAATCGCAGAGAGCGGATCGCAAAGATTCGCAGGCTGGCTAGCGGTTCCCCTGAAGATGACCGCTTTATTCGCAAGACTTTCCCTGAGCTTTATCGCGAGGCCTTTCAAACTAGTCGCCGCGGGGCGGGTGTGCGCTCGGGATCAGTCCGGAAGAGTGGGCGAGCCGGAGGGCTTCGCTCGAGCTAAGTCCCAGTAGCACGCCCCATTCGACCACCAGTTTCCGTCTTCTTTCGCTCCCATATTCGCCACCCAAGACTTCTCGAAGAATTTCTGCGTCGGACATGCCGACTTCACGTGCAGCTTTGATGAGGCGGAGTTTGTTGGCCAGGCTCATTTCGCAACCGCAGCATACCATAACGCTCACTTAAATGTCTACGTGACAGCCTACATTTAAGGTTGCGTTGAAAACCTCATCCGCGTACAGTGGTTTCGCGAGGTTTACGATGGCCTACGAAGTCTTCAAGAGGACCGGAGTTAGAGTTGGTGAGCCCACGTTGGCTATAACGCCTAAAGGGAACATAGTCTTCAACGCGGCCGCAACGAGGATTTTGGTGGCGGCCGGGGTAAAGGCTGCGTTGCTGCTTTGGGATAAGAACACCAACAAGTTCGCCATTAAGGCCGCATCGAAAGGGGACAGGAACGCTTACGCGGTTACTCTTCTGCCTGGAAGGTCCGGCAGCCTTAAGAGCGTGTCTTTTCTTAATTACGTTGGCTGGACAGCTAGACACCGAGAATCACTGCCAGTGATCTGGAATGAAAAGGAAAGGATGCTGGAAACCATTTTGCCTTCAAAGTTCATCGGTGCCGGAAAGCGCGGAGTGGCTGAGGGCTAGATGCGGCGGGTGATGTTGGGGAAGTCGAGCCAGACTTTGATGCCGCAGAAGTGGGAGCCTTCGGTGCAGATGGGGGTGGTGATGCCGGCTCGGATGTGGCAGGGCGGGCCGATGAAACGAGTGAGCTCGGGGTGGACTTCGCGGAGCTGGGCGATTTCATCCATGGAGGATTGGTAGATTTCTTCCTGGGCGTTGAAGCAGGTGCGCATGGTCCATTTATGGATGAGATGGAGAAGCGAGCCGGATTCGTAGAGGCGGATGGATTTGGCGTTGGGGAG
>JBGQDD010000232.1:0-5822 GCA_041495665.1 Candidatus Acidiferrum sp. | reverse complement strand
TCGCGGCGCTTCTGCCCGCTCGCGTAGTAAAGCAGGACCATGGATCGAACAACGGCCTGGCTTCCCCAATTCTGCCGAAGAAAACACGGCACGTGCCGTGAAGAGATCGCGCTACCTATGGCAATCCCACCCACTTCCGCGGGCTGCGGCATGAACCGGTCAACGAGCAGGGTGTCGTACTTCTCTTTGGGATGCTCGCCAAAGAACTCGGCTACGTGATCGAGGCGGTTCAAACGGGGTTTCCCGACTGCGAGGCCATGCGGCAAGTAACTCCCGAACGATGGCAGCGTGTGCATATCGAGTTTGAATTTGAGAGTAGGAATTTCCGCGACCACGGCCATCCTGCAAGCGGTTGCGATGTCATTGTCTGTTGGCGGCACAATTGGGCCGAGTGCCCTGAAAACATTGAGGTGGTGAAGCTGTCGAGCGTAATTAAATCTTTGGCAAACTCCGAGGACTAAGGCACCATTGAACCAAAGCTCCTACCATCAGCAGGAGATTTAGGCTGAGCGGGATCGGAAGTTGCACGCGACGAGGCAACAGCGGAAGAATCGGCGCTAGCGGGCCGCATGACGGATGAAACAGATTACTTCCGGTTGGCCGACAAACGGTCCGTGGGAAGGCCGGTTGTGGGGTCGTGAGCGCTATGGGGATTTATCAACAGTTGGTCTCCGCCTTGGAGTGCGAGCGAAGGAATCCGCGCATTTTCCATTGGAGGATTCTGAAACACTGTCATCGCTAGTGGGGCGAGCTACGGTCGAAAGAAATATGTTGAAGGGTATTCACCGCATCGTCGAGGTCTCGTTGTGACGGTGTCACAAAATTCCAACTGAGCCAGTAACTGTTACGTTCGATACACACCATGGAGCTGTAGACCGTAATCCCATTTTCTACCCTTTTGTAATCCGCTCTATAGAAACTGTTTTTCCCTGAAACGAATGAGGATGGTGCCCGGATGACTTCGGCGTTGGCATTCCTCACTTGTGCACGGATGAACGCCGACAAGTATTCTTGCGTAGAAACCCCAGGTTGGTTGTAGCTTTCGGGGTCAGCAACGACCATGACCCGGTTTAAGACAGATTGCCCCATATCACGGTCACCTATGAACAGGTAATATGCGCCTGACGGAAGAGCTGCTGGTGCCACCCTGCTCTTGCGCCATTCTCCCGGCAGCGCGTACGAAAAGTCGAAGAAATCGTTCCTGTACGTGTTCTGAACAAAAGTGCCGTTATCCGCCTTTGGCGTGGTGCTGTTCTTGGTCGATTGTTGGCAGTTAACGAGAGGTGTGGCGGCACATAGCAGCACAAGTAACGACAGTCTCTTCATGGCCTTCAGATTACCAGAGTTGAACAGGGTTGGCGTCCAGCAAAGGCATCTAGACCGCCATGCCAGACCATTGACGATAACAGGCCTTAGCACTCAAAACCACACACCGGGCCTGATTCTTGTCGGTTGACGGGGCATCCGGAAGTTAAGACCGTTGGACGTGGTGGAGCTACAATGACGTTGCGAGGCGGTTTCCCAAACTCAAGCGCGAATGAGGCCCGTGAATTTACGCGGGTTGTTGTCAAAACCGGGAAAGACGGACTTCAGGTCCTTCACGCCGATGTGCTTGGTAAGAATTTCTCCGACCACCGAGCGAAAATCCGTTGTGAGCGCGAGGTCGCGGCCTTCGTTAAGCTGATGATCGTTCAAGCCGGGCCATTTTCCGTAAACTTGCCCGCCCTTCACATCTCCGCCCATGATGAACATGCAATTTGCGTGTCCGTGGTCGGTCCCGCGATTGCCGTTTTCCTTGGCAGTGCGCCCGAATTCGCTCATGGTCACGAACACAATGTTCTCCATGCGGTCGCCCAGGTCCTGATGAAACGCTGCCAAGCCCTGGCCGAGATCCTTGAGCAAATTGGAAAGCTGGCCCTGAACGCCGCCTTCGTTGACGTGATTGTCCCAGCCGCCGCGATCGACAAACAAAACTTCCACGCCGATATCCGCCTTCAGGAGTTGCCCGATTTGCTGCAAACTCTGCCCCAGCCGGCTGGTCGGATATTGCGCGCCGTTTTCCGGCTGATATTTGCCCGGGTCCGCTTTGCGAAGGAGATCGATGGCTTCAAACGTTTCCGTGCCGGTGCCATGCAGCGCGTGATCCACGGTCTGCGAGTACATAGCTTCAAAGCCGCCTTCGACCATCTGCCCAGTGCCGGGAGCTTGCGCCATCACTTTGAATTGCTTCAAATCCGGCAGCGCAATTGCCGGCGCTCCACCATGCAGCATGCGCGGAAGATTTGGCCCCATCGCCACGGCGCGGAAAGGCGAAGCGTTTTCCTCTGGAACAGTTTCCAGAGCGCGATTCAGCCAGCCATCTTCCGTCGACTTCAAGCCCGGCGTGCCCGATTCCATGAAGTCCTGCGCGTCGAAGTGCGAGCGCGTGGGATCGGGCGAGCCGGCAGCGTGCACGATGGCTAGTTGATTCTTATGAAACAGTGGCTCGAGCGGCGCGAGACTCGGATGCAAACCGAAAAATCCGTCCAGGTCGATCGCCGCATCCGCGCCGCCGCGCTTGGGCTGCGGAATGGCGATCGTCGGCCGCAAGCGATAATAATTGGATTCGCCGAAGGGCACGACGATATTCAAACCGTCGGCCGCGCCGCGCTGGAACAACACCACGAGCTGTTTTTTGTTCGGCATCGGCGTCGCCGCCACGGCGCGCTGCAAAAACGCCGGCATGGCGCTCAAGCCAACCATGGCTACGCCGCCCTGCTTCAAGAAATAGCGCCGCGAAAATCTCAAGCCTCTTACGCCTTCACAGCATTTGTAGCCCATCGCGTCCTCACTCGCCCTATGGAGTGCGGCGGCTTGCCGCCGCTTTTCTTGCCGCCACGGCCGCTCCTACGACTCTCAAATGCCTGCGCTGCCAGAAAAGCGGGAGCAAGCTCCCGCACTCCAAATTACCGTCGTTGAAATTCCGGAGCGCCCAGCACCAGGCCAGCGACTACTCCCAGGTCCACCTGTTTGCGAGGATCGTCGAGCTTCGCTTGCAAGACTTGCGGATTGTCGAGTTGTTTCTCGAGCGTCTCCACCGTAGTCGGTCCCGCCTGCCCGCCGAGGAATACTTGCACCGCGCGATCGAGCGCCGCTTTTGGATCCGCGGACGGTTCCACGCCAAGCAACGAAGTCACATCGGTGCGCGCCCCGCGCATCTTGTTGCCGGCGAGCGCGAGAGAATAATTCAATCGGTTCAGCAACGCGCCGGTGTTTACCCACATATCGGCTTTGTCCGAGTAACCCGTCGGCGGCTGGCACTGATACAGCGGCTCGCCGATTCGCCCCACCCACTGCACTAGCGGCATGGGCGTGCCCACGTCCGTGCCCAGAGCGCGCACCGCTGAAACTACCAGTTCAAGAGGCGTCTTGATCTTTGCGCGGTACGATTCCCGCGACCAGAATTCCGGCGACCAGATCATGGTCTTCAGCACCGCACGGATGTCGCCGTCGCTCGATTGAAACGTTTGTGCCATGCGGCTGACCAGCGCCGGCGGCGGATTGTCCGAAACGAACCGGCGCGCCAGTTTCGTGGAAATAAACTTCGCCGTACTCGGGTAATGCACGAGCAGGTCGATCACCTGCTCGCCGTCCTTCATCCCACCCGCGTGAATCTTTTTCCCCAGCACCAATTTCGGGTCGGGATCGTGCAGGCGGTCGTCGAACTTGAACTCCGGGTACTGTCGGGGCTTCTCGATCGTCCAGCCGGTGAAGCAGCGCGCCACTTCCGTAACGTCTTTCTGCGTATAGCCGCCGTCGACGCCGAGCGTGTGCAATTCCATCAACTCGCGGCCGTAATTCTCATTCAGCCCACGTTCATTTTTCTTCGCTTGCTGCGGATTGGCCGATGGACGCGGCCCGCCGAATCCTCCGCGGCGCCTCTGCTGGCGCATGCCTCGCTCGGCCGCTTGCCGCTGCGCGGCCCGCGGATCGGCGCTCAGATAATTGTCCAAATAAAAAAGCATCGCCGGGCTTTTGGCCGTCGCGGTCAGCAGGTCCTTGAATCTACCCAGAGCGTGCGGCTGGATGACGTCGCGTTCATACGAAGTGAGGTAGTAGCGGTCTTCGCCCTTGCCCGCGAAAACGTTGAAGTGGTTAAACCAGAAATCGTCCATCACCTGCTGGAGTTGCCGCTGGCTGTAAATCGCGCGCGTCACCTTGGCCATGCTCAGTTCCGCCGCCACGCGCACCGGCCTCTTGCTATCGTCGGCGATCGCGCGCGGAACATTGTTCGGGTCCCCGCCGCCCAATACGTTCCGCTTGTTCCCGCCCTTCGTCGCAGGATTTCCCTCGGGCTGCTCCTGCTTCATGGGAGCGGGCGCATCGCTCATTTCCTGCTTGGCATTCGCGGTGGTTTGTTGAGGCGCTTCTCCGTCGCCTCCACCGGCGGCTTGTCCCTGTGTTGTTTGCATATCTCGAGAAACGGTTTCCGCGGGCGCATCGCCGCGGCGCTGTTCCTTTCGCCCTCGTCCCTGAACTTGTTTCTCCGCCTGCTTCTCCGCTTGCTTGGGTTTCGGATATTCCTCGATCAATTTCGCGGTGGACATCCGCAGCGTCGGATAGTCCTCGAGCCGCGCTTCCAGGGCCTTGTCATCAATGGAATTGGGATTGAGCTGCTGCTCGATCCACTTGGCGAGACCCATCTGCCGGACACGCTCAACGTCGCCTGGGCGCGGGCCGTAGGCGAGGCGATTCAACGCATGCAGGATCGCTTCGTCGGGGCTAAGGTCTGTAATCGGAAGCCCCTTGAGAGCAGGATCCGTTTTCGGCTTCTTGTCATTCGCCGCTGCGGGGATTGCGGCGCTGGCTGGCCACTCGACGGTGAGCGATAAAACACACGCGACAGAGAGGACGGCGGCGCGGAATGACCTCGGCGTCGCGGAAATCGCAGGGATACGCTGCATAAATCGTGAGGCGGGGCGCTCTGGCAGCTTCAAGGCACTCTCCTGCCGCGTAGAATATTGGGCGAATTACCGGGCACAAATAGAATAACCCTTAGCCGGCGAAGAAGTTGCAGCAGGCGAGCGGGCGTGTCGAATCCTTACCAACGTTGAACGTACAGTCAGGAAAGAACTTAGAAGGTTGGCTGTGGAGTGCGGGAGCTTGCTCCCGCTTTTCCGGCGGCCCAGGCGTTTGCGGATGCGACAAGTGTGAGTGCGACGAGCCGCCGGGCAGCTAAGAAAAGCGGCGGCCAGCCGCCGCACTCCAAGATGCGCCCCGCAGTTTTTCAGGGCCGCGCGAGATTCCTCACTCGGTTACGTCAAAGTCCACGGTCCGGTCCGGCGCATGATTTTTCGCGCTGTCGACGGCCTGCATCACCAAGCGGTAGGAGCCAGGTTTCAGGTCGTCTACTTTCACTTTCATTCCGACGGGGATCACCGAATTTCCCTTGTGGATGAAATCATCGGCGCGGACGAGTTCCGTGAAAAACACCTGCTTGTTGGTCGATCGCTCGAAAATGCGGTAGGCCATGCCCACCACCGGCGGCGTCGCTGAGGTCAGCAACGGTTCATAAATCTCCGCGTACACAACCACGTTGTCCGTATGTTTAAAGCGATTGCTGCCGGAAGGAATGATTTGCATGCCCTTGACCACCAGCGGAGTGCGGTCTTCGAGCAGCACGGCATCCAGGCCCGTCGGAATATCGTTCAGCCTCTGCGCGGAATTCGTCAGCGCCACTCCGCTGAGGCTGAAATGTTTTCCGTCATAGGGATCGATGGCCAGCGGTGACTCGAATTTGCCGAAAGCATCGCCACCGGCGCTCAGCACCACGGTCAGCCTAT
>JBGQDD010000231.1:0-5842 GCA_041495665.1 Candidatus Acidiferrum sp. | reverse complement strand
GCTGCCTGGGCTTTCGAATCGAGACGCCGGCGGGCACGGTGGCTTACGCCACGGACAACGAGCCGGGCGACGCGAAACTGGACGAGAGCCTGCGCGAACTGGCCGCCGGCGCGGACATCTTTATTAACGACGCGCAATTTACGCCCGAACAGCTAGAGACGACGAGAAAGGGCTGGGGACATTCCTCGTGGCTGGAGGGAGCGAAAGTGGCGCGGCAAGCCGGGGCCAAGACCCTGGTGCTTTTCCATCACGACCCCGATTCGACGGATCGCATGGTGGATTCGATTCTGCGGCAGGCGCGGGAAGAGTTCGATTCGGTGTTCGCGGCGAGCGAAGGCATGGTGATCACGCTCGGGGCGCCGGGAGACAGCGTGCAAGCGCACATGCCGGGAACGCGAACGGCGCTGCGCCGCGAAGCGCAATTCCAGGCGAAAGTCTGCGGCGTAACCGAAGGCGGGAAGGACTTTGAGGAGGAGACGGTCGTCCGGGATATCTCCCTGCAGGGTGCGCTGATTTCGTTGAAGCATCTGCCGCGGCTGCAATCGGAGCTGCAAGTTACGATGGAGGCGCCAGGCGCGGATGGCGTGCAATCGATGAAGCTGCGCGGCTACGTTGTAAGGATCGACGCGGGAGCGGAAAAGGGGCATGTTGCCGTGGGCGTGGTGTTCACCGACTAAGCTCAACTCTCAAGATCAACTGATTTCCTAAACAGGGGCGCCCGCCACGGCGGGCGCCCCTCCCGCTTTCTTGGCTTGAGCGTGCAGCTCCTGTAGGCTGAGAAACTGTCTATGGCCGAGAAAAAGGCGAACTTCGTTCCCGTCAGTGCGCTGGACAAACGACCGCGGTCGAAACGCGATCTCTTGCGCGGGTTGGTGCGGCAGGCGCCGTTTGTGGCGAAGAATTTTCAGCTTTACTTTCACAACGTGTGGCGGCGGCACGTTTTGCGGACCAAGGTGGTGGCGCCGTACGCGGTTACGTTTTACGTGACCCACAGATGCAATCTAGCCTGCAGCTACTGCACGCAAAAAGAGCCGGACGTCTTCAGCGAGGAATTGCCCACGAGAGAGACGATCCAGGTGTTGAAGCGCATTCGAAAAGAGACGGACTCCATCGTGATTACGGGCGGGGAGCCGACGCAGCGGCCCGATATCGAGGAGTTGGTTGAGGCGGCTCGTTTCGAATGCAAATACCGCTCGTTGCTGCTGATTACTAACGGCACGCTGCTGGACCGCAAGCCGCGAATTCTGCGAGCGGTGACCGGGCTGGTGGTGAGCCTGGATGCGCTGGCGGTTGATCCGACGAATCCACTTTCGAAACCGGCGGCGTTGCCGAAAGTGCTGGAAAATCTCGAGCTCGCGAAGGAGCTGCTAGGCAGCCCGAGGCACATCACCATCAGTACGGTGATTGAAGAATGGAACATCGGCGAAGTGGAGCGGCTGCTGGACTGGTGCGGGGAGCAAGGATTTGTGTTTGCGGCGCAGTCCGCGCAGATGGAGAAAATGCCAAACCTGGCGCTGCTGAAAAACCAAAAGTATCAGGTGCTGGTGGATAAAATCATCGACCGGCGGCGCAGAGGCGTGCAGCCGATCAACGGCACGCCGCGGACGATCGAGACGCTGCTGCGTTTCGGTGATTTTCAGTGCTATCCAACGATGTTTCCCCGGGTGTATCCGAACGGCGACGTTTTTTATCCCTGCGAGCCGTTGCGCAAGGTTGCCGGTAATTTGCTGCGGGACGGCTCGCTGAAGAAGATCTTCGCGCGTGGCAAGAAAATATATGGAGATATTCCGCCGTGCCAGGGGATCTGCTACCTGTTCGGAAACGTGCTGTCCCATTATTACGTGAATGATTTTTGGGGGCTAGCGGAGGACTTTATCCGTTAGGAGACAGGCAATGGGGAATCGGAGAAGCCGAAGCTCAGGAGCGGTGGCCATCTCCAGATGCCATCCCATATTTCGGAAGGCGCGTTACTCAACGCAGCGGATTGCTTCCGAGTACGCAGTCAGAACGTTATCCAGCAACAATCCCGACCGTTGGCAACATGAACGTCTCCGGATATGCCTATGATGGATTCAAGGAGCATATCCCTCGCCTCACACAGCCCAGAGGCTGGAAACCTTGCGGTTGCCGGGCCAACTTCATCCCAAGGACAGTGGTGGGCCAAGTAATTCCAGGCCGTAGGCACGGTAAACCTGCGCTTCATTGAGGTAATCACCGTCCTTGCGGCGCTTCGCATTGTCTCGAAAGAACGCTTCCATCTTGTTGGCAGGCGCGAAAGCAATCAGCATTCTGCCTGGGGTGTCGCCGACAAATGCCCAAGCGTGAGGTACCTCTCGCGGTCCGAGAACGGAATCGCCGGGTTTCAGCTGGAAACGCTCGGAGCCGATTTCGGCGATGCACTCACCTTCGATGACGTAGAACCATTCATCCTCATTGTGGTGCAAGTGGCGCGGCGGGCCACCCTTCTTCCGACTGGTATGTTCCATGATAAAGAGACCACCGCCGCTGTCCTCGGTCAACACCTTAAAATCGGTCGAACTGACACCAATGGTGTGGTGTTCGCCAAGCCGGTCCTCGCCACGCGCAACACGAGCAGCCCTGGCCAGTGTTGAAGTCTTCGCGGACTGCCCCATTAGAGCCAGCGGAAGAGCCGCGATTGCTGCGCCAAGAAAAGAGCGACGTTCCATGTTCTGCATCTTCATAAGTTCACCTCGCAACCATGCCGCCCGGTGGGAAAGGGCACAGGGCCCATTGCCAGGGCCCAATTTCGGGACAGTATACTCCACCCGAGCACGTCGAAGTTGCCTGGACCCCTTCCGGAATTGCCATTTCATCGTTAACCCCATGACGTGGCCGTAGTTCCGGACGGATGGCCGGCCACTCGGAAACGATCAGTCGCAACTATTTGGCAGTGAATTCGGCTTATCGGAAGATCAAGCCAAACTGAGTCACAGTCGCGGTTTTCAAGCCGGTAGGCTCGATCAGAACCAGCAACCTTTTCCAATCGGCTAACTCA
The DNA here is from genome assembly GCA_041495665.1 of Candidatus Acidiferrum sp. Classification (GTDB taxonomy): domain Bacteria; phylum Acidobacteriota; class Terriglobia; order Acidiferrales; family UBA7541; genus Acidiferrum. Next base: position 2,826 of record JBGQDD010000231.1, on the reverse strand, counting down.
AGTCGGCGATTTTTTTGTCGAGGTGGGCGAGGGCGGCTTCGAGGGACTTGCGATGGTTGGGATGAGTGGCGGAAGCGAGATCGTTTACGATTCGGATACGTGAGAGTTGAAGATCCTTGCGCTGTTCTTCGCGCTGGAGTTGTTCCGGAGTTTTAGGCTCCGAGCCAAATTTATGCTTTGGGGCTTGCGTCGCTTCCACTTGCGATTCGACGTCCTTGCTTTCCCAGCCTCTCGCCATGCATACAGTGTGACACAAATCGTGCAAATCGCGGGCGAATCGGAAGAGAAAAGCGGCGAGAAGAGTATCAGGCGCTCGCAGCGCGACGTTGGGGGAGAACGGGGAGAGCAGGGCGCATCACACTGCGGATGGTGGTCTCGGCGACGCGCGCGAGATGCTCGGCAAAGATGCCGCCGTAGGAGAATTCGGCGCTGTGACTGGCCCAGTTCATCCGCAGGCGCCAGGATTCTTCGGATTCCTCGGCGCAGGCGGCAGTGATTTCGCTAACGGGGATCACCATGAGCGGCTGGAAGCGCCGGTCGAGCACCCAAACACTTTCGGCGCCAACGAAGAGTTGCACCGCGGCAGACGGCGCGCTTCCGGGTTGAAAACGCCCGCCATTGACGACAACGAGAGCTCCCAGTTCGCGGGCTTTGTCATCCGCGTTGGTATCGGGTTTGGCGGGTGGCAGAAGAATGGCGCTGATGAACATGGCCAGACCGACGATGGCGGGAACGAAGCTGGTCCCCAAGCCGAGCGGCAGGACGACCAGCGCCGCTCCGGCAACCCCCAAGAAAATGCGAAAGAGCATCCAAGAGCGCGGGTTGCGCCGCACACGCAAAATCTTTGGGATAAGCAAGACCAAGGCGAACAGAGCTCCGACGGCGAGATGACGAAGCCTCTTGCCGAAACCGTCCGGCTGGAAAAGCGCGGGATTGGACGCGGCGCTCATCTTTGATTTTTCAAGGCTGATCTCTCAAGGCTGCAGGCCGCCGATTTCGCGCATGCGCGCAAAGGCACGCCGCACGTGAGGAATGGTGATCGAGCCGCCAACGATCAGCGCCACGTTGAGCGCGTCGATCACTTCTTCGCGCTTCCAGCCTTCTTCGCCGCAGCGGACCAGATGATAGGTGATGCAGTCATCGCAACGCAGCACCGCGGAGGCGACCAGCCCGAGCAATTCCTTGTTCTTGGTGCCGAGCGGGCCGGGTTCGTAGGCCTGGTGGTCGAGAGCGAAAAAGCGCTTGATGCCGAGGTGGCCGCAACCCAGGATTTCCTCGTTCAGGTCGGTGCGAAATTTCTGAAAATCTTCCAGGCGATCGGCCATGGTTCCTCCGGGGGACAAATTTCAACGCACCAACCTTGCGGCCATTATGAACCAACTCGGGCCATCCTGTTAGGGCACGTATCAGGGCACGAAACCCGGGCCGCGGAGCACTTTGCCGGGCAACGCGCCGGTCATCTCGCTATGGTCGATGACCGGCACGCCATTCACGAGTACGTACTCCATCCCCTGCGACAGTTGGTTGGGATTCTCAAAGGTGGCGACGTCGTGAACTCTCGCCGGATCGAAGATGACGATGTCGGCGCACAAGCCCGCCTTCAGGACGCCACGGTCCGTCAGGCGCAAGCGTTGGGCCGGCAGTGCAGAGAACTTGCGGATGGCGTCTTCGAGGGTAAGCTTGTGCTCTTCGCGAACGTACTTGCGCAGGATGCGAGGGAACGTGCCGTACGCGCGTGGATGCGGATGTTCCTGTCCGAGGATGCCATCTGGCGAAGTACCGGAAGAGTCGTTATCAACGGAGACCCAGGGCTGCTGGAGCGCGAGGGCCACGTCCGGCTCGGACATGCCGAAGACGGCCACGGAAGTAAGGGCATGGTCTTCAATCAGGAGGTCGAAGAGGGCGTCCATCGGATCTTTGTTCCACATTTTTGCGATCTCGGCCAGTGTCTTGCCTTGCAGGGGAAGCAATTGGGGATTGTGCACGACGCCGATGAGGACCGCTTCGGGGCCAGGAATTTCTTGCCATTCGTTGTCCCACTGGTCTGAAGGCGTGAGCATGTCCTTGCGGATGCGGTCGCGCATTGTTGGATCTTTCAAACGCTCGATGAGCTTGGCGTTGCCGCCGTCGTGCGCCCAGGGAGGAATGAAAGCGGAAAAGTCGTTGAACCATGCGGGGTAGGCGTAGGTGTCCGCGGTGACATCGAGTCCCTGCGTTCTGGCGGCGTTGATCTTCGCAACAACTTCCGGCATGCGCCCCCAGACTTGTTTGCCGGCGACCTTTATGTGCCAGATTTCGACGGGGATATGGGCTTCGCGGCCAATGCGCAGCGCCTCATCAATGGCCGGCAAGATGCCGGTGCCTTCGTTGCGCATGTGGGTGGCGTAAATGCCGCCGAATTTTGACGCTTCAGAGGCGAGGGCGATCAACTCCTCGGTTTTGGCGTAGGGAGCGGGAGTGTATTGGAGCGAAGTCGAGACGCCAACAGCGCCGTCGCGCATCGCCTGGCTTACCAGCTCAATCATTTGCTCAAGCTGGGCGGGCGTGGGCTGCACATCGTTATCGCCAAGCACCATGCGCCGGACGCGTGTGGCGCCGACGTAGCTGGCAATGTTGATGCCGATGCGTTGCTTTTCGAGCCGGGAAAAGTATTCGCGAAACGTCCGCCAGTCGGCTTGAATGTGATAGTGATCGTATTGCTCCCGATCGGCGCGGAGAATGGCGTCATTCAGCGGGGCGACCGATTCGCCCTCGCCGGTGATTTCCGTTGTGATTCCCTGGTAGATCTTGGAAGGCAGGCGGGGGTCGACAAGGATGGTGAGCTCG
>JBGQDD010000230.1:0-5859 GCA_041495665.1 Candidatus Acidiferrum sp. | reverse complement strand
GTGCACCTTCGCTGCCTGATTCACCATCTGGTCCATCGTGAGCGTCAAAAAATCGCCGAACATGATATCCACAACCGGCCGCAAACCCGTCATCGCGGCCCCCACTCCCATTCCTGTGAAGCCCGCTTCCGAAATCGGCGTATCCATCACGCGTTCCCGGCCAAACTCTTCCACCAGTCCGGACAACACTTTGAACGGCGTTCCCGCTTCCGCCACGTCCTCGCCGAAAATGCACACCCGCGCATCGCGGCGCATCTCTTCCGCCAGCGCCTCGCGGATCGCTTGTGCAAACGTCAGTTCTCTCGTAGCCGCTTCAGGCATACACGTCCTGGTCCACCTGGTCTACCGTCGGGTACGGCGCGGCAATCGCAAACTCCACCGCCGTTTTCATCTCCGCCCGCACTTCTTCCTGGATTTGCTTCAGCTTTCCCTCATCCGAAAACTTTTGTCCGACGAGCCATTGCGAAAAGTTCTTGATCGGGTCCCGCTTCGTCTTCCATTCGAGCTCTTCTTGCTTCGAACGGTAATATTCGCGGTTGATGTCGCCCACGTGATGCCCCGTGTAGCGATACGTGTTGCACACCAGAAACGCCGGCCCTTCGCCCTTGCGCGCCCGCTCCACCAGCCGGTGCGCCGCCGCGTACACCGCTCGCACGTCTTGCCCGTCCACGCTTTCCGCTTGCACTCCAAACGCAGTTCCCCGCGCCAGAATGTCGCCTGCCGTCGTCTCCGAATAATGCGTGTATTCCGTATAAAGATTGTTCTCGCAAACGTAAATCACCGGCAATTTCCACAAGGCCGCCAGGTTCATCACTTCATACAAAACTCCCTGCCCCAGAGCTCCTTCGCCAAAAAAGCACACCGCTACTTGTCCCGTTCCCAGCCGCTTGGCAGACAGCGCCGCTCCCGTTGCAATGCCCGTGCTCCCGCCGACGATCGCGTTCGCTCCCAAATTTCCCGTCGCCGGGTCGGCAATGTGCATGGACCCGCCTTTGCCCCGGCAATATCCCGCTTCTTTGCCCAGCAACTCCGCGAACATCCGGTCCGGCGAAGCTCCTTTCGCCACGCAATGCCCGTGCCCGCGGTGCGTGCTCGTAATGTAGTCGTCCCCGCGCAGCGCCTCGCAAATTCCCACCGCCACTGCTTCTTCGCCAATGTAAAGGTGCGCCAGCCCGGGCATAAGCGCCCGCGTGTAAAGTTCATTGACCTGTTCTTCGAACTCCCGGATCATCACCATCCGCCGGTACATCCGCATCCACTGCTCGGCTTTCCCGGTAGGGTTTGCTTTGGACTGTTCGGTTGCAAGCGTCATGGCTTCACCCCGGACATCTGCGCCAAAACATCGAACAGCACCGCAAAATCCTTCTCCACCAGCCCCATTCCCCGCGCTGCGGTCAGGAATTCGTTGGTGATCGCCGTCGTCGGCATCGGCACGTCCAGTTGCCGTCCTAGCTCCAGCGCCAGATTCATGTCTTTCTGCATCATGTTGACGTTGAACCACGCTTCTTCCGGCATCTTCAGAATGAACGGCCCCCGGTACTGCACCATCGGCGATGCAATCACGCTGTGCGTCAGCACGTCCACCGCGGTTTCCCGCGCGATCCCGCTCTTTTCCGCCAGCAGCACTCCTTCGCAAAACGCCAGCATCTGCACCGCGAGGCTCAAGTTTGTCCCGATCTTCATCACCAGCGCCAGGCCGTTGTCGCCTACGTGGGTGACTTTTGGCCCGATGTCGTAGAGCAGCGGCTTCACTTTTTCAAATGTTTCCTTGCGGCCTCCCACCATCACCGACAATTTTCCCTCTTGCAGCGTGATCACGCTCCCGGATACCGGCGAGTCCACCATATCGCCGCCCTTTTCCCTCACCTTGGCCGCAATCTCCCGGCTGTACGCCGGGCTCACGGTGCTCATATCCACAAAAATCTTGCCACGCGTCACCGCCGCCAGCATTCCCTCCGGACCATTCATCACCGCGCCAAGCGCCGCGGAATTCGTCACCATCGAAAACGCAACGTCCGACGCTGCCACCACCGCGCGTGGCGAGTCGGCCCACTTCATCCCTTTCTTGACGAGCCACTCCGCTTTCGATTGCGTACGGTTGTAGCCCGTAACGCTGTGGCCCTTCCCGAGCAGCCGGTTCACCATCTCGCTGCCCATCACTCCGAGTCCCACAAATCCCAGATTCGCCATGAATCCTTTTTCTCCGGCTAAAAACTCAAAACTGACATCTGAAAACTCTTCCGGTACACCATCCAAAAAAACAATCCAACTCCATTTAATTCTTTTCCTTTTCTTACTAAAAACTTAGGACTTATGACTCTTCCATCGCTCAAACCAAAAAAACAAAAATCCATCCAATTCTTTTTCTTCTCTTACTTAAAACTTATAACTGACAACTGAAAACCCTTCTTACGATCCTCCCGGCGCCCGACGCGAATCCTCTCGCACCTGCCGCAAGTGGGCCTTCATGGCGTCTCGCGCTCCCAGTGGATCGCGGTGCTCGATGGCCTCCAGGATCCTCTTGTGGTGGTACTGCCCGCGTTCCGGGCCGCCTTCCACCTGAAAGATTCCCATCCGCTGCTCTCGCAGCAGTCCCACAATCGAATCGATCAATGAAAGGATGAGGGGATTTGCCGCGGCCTCCGCCAGAGCCAGGTGAAAATCCAGATCCGCCTCAATGAACGCATCCGGGTCCTTGCGGGCACCATCCATTACTGCGATTTGCTCGCGCATCGAAGCAAGATCTTCTTCGTCGACGCGAGTCGCGGCCAGCGCAGCGATCTCCGGCTCCAGGATTTCGCGTACCTCCGCAAGATACGCGGATCCCTCCGGCTGTCCAATCTTCAGCATCCGATCCAGCGACTGGCGCATGGAATACGAGGTGCCGTCGGTGATAAAGGTTCCGCGGCCCGGATAGGCTTCCACCAGTCCCTTTTCCCGCAGGGCTTTCACCGCTTCGCGGACGGCCGTCCGGCTCACGCCAAATTGTTGAGCGAGTTCACGTTCGGGGGGAAGTTGGTCTCCCGGCTTCAGAGCATTCTTGTGAATGGATTCCTCGACCTGCTGAACGATTTGCTCATACAGGCGAGAGGAGCGCACGATTTTGTACATGATATCCTCCCATGCCAAGAAGAGACTATCCCGCACCCTGGTACGACCTCTGTACCAAGTAAAAGAGCCTTAAGTACAGTCGTTTGACGTGAGACTCGTCAGACTCTGGTCGAGTTGTTGGACCAATCTACCACACGCCCCTTTGCTTTCGCAACTCCCTAGGACGCTTCTTCGATCCATACCGTTTTGATGTTCGTGAATTCCCGAATTCCATGGGCTCCCAGTTCTCGCCCGTGACCGGACCACTTCACTCCCCCGAAAGGAATACGTGGATCGGAAGCCACCATACGGTTTATGAAAACCATTCCAGATTCTAGATCGTTGATGAAGCGTTCTCGCTCACTCTTGTCGTTCGTCCAGGCGCTCGCCCCCAATCCAAAGCGGCTGTCGTTCGCGATTCGAATCGCGTCATCCAGGTCTGCGGCGCGGAATACGCTCGCCACCGGACCGAAGAGTTCCTCCTTGTGCGCCGGCGAACCAAGCGGAATATTTGTCAGCACCGTGGGCGCATAAAAATTCCCCGCACGATCCAGCCGTTTGCCCCCGGTCAAGACCTTCGCCCCTGCTTCGACCGTCTTCTTCACGTCGCGTTCGAGATCCGCCAGGCCATCTGCCGTTGACAGTGGCCCCAGTTCCGTCTTCTCATCGAATGGATCACCTACCTTCAACGCGGCCATTTTTTCTGTGAAGACCCGTTCGAATCGGTCCGCGATGGATTCGGCCACGATGAAGCGCTTGGCGGCGATACACGATTGTCCGTTGTTGAAGATCCGGGCCTTCACCGCCGTCGTCGTCGCCACCTCCAGATTCGCGCTCGGCATCACAATGAACGGGTCACTTCCTCCCAGTTCCAGCACAACTTTCTTGATTCTTTTCGCCGCGCCGATTCCTACTTCAATTCCCGCTCCTTCGCTTCCCGTCAATGTGGCCGCCATTACGCGCGGATCTCCCAGTATTTTGTCCACTTTTTGCGAGCCCACCAGAAGCGTCTGGAACGCGCCGTCGGGAAACCCGGCTCTCCGGAAGATGTCCTCGATCGCCAGCGCACTTTGCGGAACGATCGATGCGTGCTTCAGAAGTCCGACGTTCCCAGCCATCAACGCCGGCGCGGCAAATCGCAGCACTTGCCAAAAAGGAAAATTCCATGGCATCACCGCCAGAACCGCCCCGAGCGGCTGGTAACGGATGTAACTTCGGCTCGCCGTCGTCTCCACCACTTCATCGGCCAGAAAGCGCTCCGCGTTTTCCGCGTAGTAGCGGCAGACCACCGCGCACTTCGCGGCTTCATCGACCGCCGACCGCAACGTCTTGCCCATTTCGGTCGTCATCATCCGCGCAAAAATCTCTTTTTCACCGTCCAGGATCGCTGCCGCCTTCAACATCATCCGCGTGCGTTCAGCGAACGGCACTTTCCGGTAGCTCAGAAACGTATCTGCTGCCTTTTGAAGTTTCACTTCAATCTGGGCATCCGATAGCGGTTCGAACGTCTTCAGCACTTCCCCGGTCGCCGGATTGATAGTTGCAATCGCCATTTCTGTTCTCCCTCTGAAATCCTACCGTGACTCTCGATCGTCACCGATTCCCGCTGTAGAGCGGCCCTCATCTGCCTGTCGTTCTCGGGACCGCGAAATGAAGGGCGGTCGCGGCTGACACTCTCACGTTTTGGTCCAACCACTATACCCCTACGCTTTTTCGCGAATCATACTAACCGCAAGCATCTCTAATCCATAGAAGAATATTCTTGACAGCCTCTGTTTGCGAATGGTACAGCGGTCCTACCTTTTGAATGCCGGGAGGTGCTCTTCCTCCCCGTCAAAGGGTTTAAGTTTGTGAAAAGAGAGCGCATGCGGGGATTTGAACGGGGAAGCCCTGGTCATCTTCGCTGATCGCAAAAGGTGCAAGCCACGATCTTGCAACCCAAGGAGCCGCATAACATGAAGGACAAGACTGGCGCGAAAACAGCTATTTCCAAGCCTGCAAAGCACCGAAACTCAGTGGAAAGGGCTATCAACCCGACGCGGCGTGAGTTCTTGCGAACTGCCGCGGGCGCTGGCCTGGCGTTGGCCGGTTCTCCCCTTGCGGCTTGGGCGGACCATCATGGTCATCCCTCCCCGAATAGCATTAGCTATCTCGATCGCCGCATGTACATTCGAAACATGGAGCTCCTGGCCCATTTCATGCCCGGCCACGTGCGCAATGGCAAGATGCAAATAATGTCCATCGGCAACCGCCGCTTCATGTTTCAGCAGGGCGACGTGATCGACGTCAGCGACGTTCGAAAGCCCATCTTTTACAACAAAGGCGGATTCGAAGGCGGCCAGGTCCAGGTGGCTTACAACAAGAATCTAAAGAAGTGGATTCTCATGACCGGCGCGCAAACGCCGATCACCGATTCGACTCCCGAAGCGCCCATGGGCAAGTACGACGACCCGCATCTTGATGACAAGCGCAAGAACTTCAAGGGACTTCGCGGCGTGCGCTTCTACGACGTCACCGATCCATCGAAGATCATCAAACTTTCCGAGTTCAGCACCGGCGCGACCGGCCAGGGCACGCATCGAAATTATTACGACGGCGGAAAGTACGCGTATCTCGATACCGCGCCGGACGAAACTTTCATCCACCAGCCTGGCTATTTCAGACAGTTGGTCAACGGCAACATGATCGTAGATGCTTCCGACCCAAGCAATGCGAAGGAAGTCTCGATGTGGTGGATTCCCGGCTCGCGGAGAGGTGAAGAAGCCGCAT
>JBGQDD010000229.1:0-5880 GCA_041495665.1 Candidatus Acidiferrum sp. | reverse complement strand
GGAAGAGAGCGGGCCGCTCACGTGAAAATACTGCAGGAGTTCGTTAATCAATCCCGCCAGATACTGGCCTGCCGCCACGCCGCTGATCGGCCCCGTGAGGATGTAGTCAAACATCAGCGCGGAAACGCTGAATTTCGCGAGCGTCCCGCCGAGGGACATCTTCACGGCTCGATACACGCCGCCGCGCACGAACATGCTGCAGCTTTCCACGTAAACCGCGCGCACCGCGTACGAAAACAGCATGATGGCGAGGATGAACCACGGCGCGGTCTTGCCGATGTAGCCTTCCGCTTCGCCGCCGGCGTAGTACGCCGAGGAGGCCAGGTCGTTCAGCACGATGGCCGCCGCGCGCCAGAACGAAATGAATGTCAGGAGGGCGGTGGTGGCGACGATGACACGCGGAATGCCGTTGCCGCGGCTGCCCGCGGCAGCAGGGTTATTGGGAGTGCTGCTCATGTATGGGTATGGTCAACTCGTAGGTTGGAATGCTCGCATTTTTTAGGAACTAAGTCTAGCAGTTGGAAACTCCGGTGAATCGCCAAAATGCTCTAGCACGCAGAAGCGCGGAAGGCTTTGGCGCATTCGGCGCAAGGGCAGATGTTGCGGAGATGGTCGTAGCTGTAGATGCCGGTGGAGTGGCCGTCGGTGAAGCTGATTTGAATGGCGTAGTTGCCCACCTGCGTGGCGGCCTGGGCGCGCGGCTTGGGCTTGAACATCGGCAGCGCCGGAGATGACTTGAACGGCGAAGCTACGTCTCCGAGCTCCGCTTTCTTCTCTCGTGCGTCGTTGCAGGTGGCGCAGGGGCATTCCTCGCGCAAATAGGCAAATTCGTAGTGGCTCGCGTGGCCATCGGCCCAGGTGACATCCACGCCCGTGCCGCTTGAAACGTGAATTTTGATGCTCGTCGGTTTTTTTCGCGGGTCCGGAGGAGTCGGCATGGTTGGTTGCGCGATCAGCCTTTGGGCTTGCCGTCGCAGCAGTCGCCCGGCGGAATGGGATTGCCGTGCGGGCAGGTCTTCGGGTGGCCGAGAAACGTGCAGATGCGCTGGTCCAGCTCCGGGCTGATGATGTGTTCGAACTTGCAGGCTTGCGTGTGCGCCTCGGATTCGTCGATAGAAAAAGTGTCCTTGAAGAGGCGCTCGGCGAGACGGTGACGGCGGACAACGTCGCGCGCCCGCTGGCTGCCCACGGGCGTGAGTTGCACTTCCCCGTTTTGCATTTGCACCAGGCGCAGATCAGACATGCGGGATAGAACTCGCGCGGCGGGCTCCTCCGAGACCACAGGAAGCTTCCCTGCAGGGCCGGTGGCGCGGAGGCGCTCCGTCTGGGCCGGCTTCCCTTCCTCGCCGCAGACCCATATCTGTTCGAGGAGATGGTCGAAACGGATTTCATCGTCGGTGGAAATGGGCGTGCAACAATCCGCTGTGTCGGCGAGCGGGCAATTGAGCGGATGGCCCGGACCATGCTGCGCTGTGTCGAAGTGCAGGTGGCCGTGGGCAAGCTCGATGCGGCGGTCCGCCTGGCGAGAGATGTCCGGGTCGTGCGTCACCATCAGAATGGTGTGGCCGGCGTTGTGCAGCTCGCGGAAAATCTGAATGACGATATTTTCGTTGGCCTCGTCGAGATTTCCAGTGGGCTCGTCGGCGAGAATGATTTTCGGCTGATTGATCAGCGCGCGCGCGATGGCCACGCGCTGCTGTTCGCCTCCGGAGAGTTGCGCGGGGAGATGCGTCAGGCGGTCGCCCAGGCCCACGCGCTTCAGCGCTTCTTCGGCTTGCTTTTCGTCCGTGACGCTGTGGAAATACTGCGCGAGCATCACGTTTTCAACCGCCGTGAGATACGGCACCAGATGAAATTGCTGGAAGACGAAGCCGACCTTTTCCGCGCGGTAACGGACCAGCTCGTTTTCGCGAAGTTTCGAAAGATCGACGCCGTCAACCACTACATGTCCCGATGTGAGCGTGTCCAGGCCGCCGAGAATATTGATCAGCGTGGTTTTTCCAGAGCCGGAGGGGCCCATCAGCGCGACCCATTCGCCGGTGTGCACATCGAAGCTAACGCCGCCGAGCGCGCGCAACGTGCCGTACTGCTTGGTCAAATTTTCGATCACGACTTGCTTCGCCGCGGGTCGCGGCAGCGCTGCAGCGACGGAACTCACGCTTCACCTCTGAAAACCGATGCCGGGCGGATGCTGGCCAGCCGCCGCAGCGGGAATGCGCTAAGAATCGCGACGATCACGGTCAACGCCACTGCTACAGGATACACAATCAACCGCGGCCGCGCCGCCACGCCAAATACCGCTTTCCCCAAACCGATCGACAGAAAAATCCCCGCCGCCGCGCCGATCATGCCGCCCGCGAGCCCAAGCAAGGCCGCCTCCGCAAGGAATAGCCGCAGCACGCGCCGCATCGAGCCGCCGATGGCCTTCATTAACCCAACGTCCATCTTCCGTTCCATCGCCACGTTGGTCATGGCTGCCATCACGCAGAGAGCCGTGAGCAATAGCACGATCCCCACCGTCGCCGTCAACAACCCGCTGATGCGGTTGTAAATCTTCGCTTCGCCTTCGGTGAATTGCCGAATCGGGCGGATCTCAACGTCAGGAAACTGTTTTTGCAGAGATTCCACATAGACCCTAATTTGTTTTGGAGTGCCGGGAACGCTTACCTGTATTAGGCTAACCTGATGCGCGAGCCCGGTTAATTTCTGTACCGTTTTCATCGGCATGAAGATTTGGTTGTCTTGGCTTCCCCCAAAGCTCCGGACTTCTGAAACAACGCAAGCTTCTTCCGTCTTCCCGACCTGCAATTCCAAAGTTCCTGCAGCGTGAAGACGAAATTGCGATGCAACTCTTTCCCCGATCTCACAGGTTTCGGCATCGAGAATGACTACGTTGTCGCCTTCAACGACCCGGTAAGGAACAACTTGCCCAAGATCTCCGCCCACGTAGCGGTACCCCGCGAGGACGGCGGGGCCAGACCCCAGCCGAGGCCTGTTCTGCCCCTCGTCACTGAAAGCTCTGACATCTGCGGTTGCAAAGAGAAATGCCGCTCCAGATATCAACGCGCTCCCGTCTAGGTCTGGCAAGCGGTTCAATATAGATTCGGGGATGGTAGCAGGACCCGCTAGCTGGGCGGAGTCACGCGGCGCGATGATGATGTTCGCCCCAAAGGCACGAAACTCTGTCGTGAGGCGACGCTTCGCGTCGACTTGGAGGTTGAGGAGAGCTGCTGTGACTGCGGCACCTGAACCCAGGGCCAACAGCATGACGAAGAGTCGGCCGCGGTTGGCGCCGAACAGGCGGCGGATGATGCGCCAGAACATGGCTCGATTTGTCGCGCGAGAGCCTGGCATCATTCGCCTCGCAGGATGGGCGCCGGCTCGTAGCGTGAAGCGCGGTGCAGCGGAAGGGCGCTGCCAAGAATGGTGACGCCGGCAGCGAGCGCGATAATCACGAAAAAGACGATGAGCGAAGGCTCAGGCGCAGCACCAAAGATTTTTTCGCCAAGAAGGCGCGCCAGAACAATCCCCAGCGCGTAACCGGCTCCCCCGCCGACGAATGCGAGCAAAAGTTGTTCCGCTGCCAGCAGAAATCCAACTGTGCCGGAGCCCGCGCCCAGTGCTTTCATCAAGCCGATCTCCGTGCGCCGCTCGATCACGGAAGCCGCCGAAGACGCCCCCACGGCGAGTGCCGCTGCCAGCAGCGCCGCGCCCGTGACCAGCCACAACAGCATGCGCACTCGCGTCAGGATCTGGCCTTCGCCTTCCGCCACGCGGCGAATCACCCGCACATCGGTGGCCTTCAGCTCCTCGCTGATTTGCAGTGCGATGGCCGAAATGTAAGGCGTGCAGTACCAGCGGTCGAACTCCACCGGCGTCATCGTCTTGGGGTCCCGCTTCGCAAAGGCATCTTCCGGCTTCGTCAGCGCGCTCACATACAACTTGCGGTACTGTCCCGGCTTGTCGGCAAGATCCTGTGCCACGGAAATTGGGGCGACTACACTTTCATCTTCTGGTCCTCCGGAGGAAAGAAGGCCCACTACTTTCATGGTGATCCAACGGCTATGGTCTCCGGCACTGACGTTTAAATCGTCGCCGATCTTTATGCCAAACTTCTTTGAGAGATTGATCCCCGCAACGCATTGCCGCGAACTCTCGTCAAACCACTTTCCTTCGACATTCCACCAGGGGTTTGTTTTCTCGACTCCGCTGACATAGGTAGTGCCGTCAGGAACGGCTACGGTGTGCTTGGCCCAAGCACCAATCAGCGTGGCATTTCCAACCACGGACGGAGCGAACGAAGTCTTGGAAGCCGGTGACCAAGCCTCAATCGGGACCTCGAGAATAGGACTGAAGCCCACAATGTTGTGGCGCCAGAAGATGGTTTTCAGCTTGGGCAGGTCGGCTTCCGGCAGATATGCGCCCGCATTCACAGGGCGGTAATCCACGCCGCCGATTTCCAGCGGTAGCGAGTCCGCTTGCGGCGTGACCAACAGATTCGCGCCCAAGCTGCGAAATTCTTTTGCGAGCCGGTCGCCCACATCCAGCGACACGCTCAACGCCGCCGTGGCTACTCCCATGCCAAGCGCCAGCGCCGCTCCGGTGAGGAGCTTGTGGCGCGGACGGCGTCCAAAAGAGTCAGCTACGAGTCGTAGAAACATTGGATAAGGGTCCGCCGTAGGGGCACGATAGTTCGCGCCGCTACTGAGGAATCTCCTTTGCAGCTTGCGTCAACGCTGAAATATCGATCACTAAGTCTCCCCCATCCACATGCGAGGCCACGCCAATCGGATTGCAGCCTCCCTGATCGCCAATCGACGGAATGTAAATCGCCGAAGCGCAATGACGGCACATGACGTTTTGCCCTTCCTGCCGGTAGCCTTCCGCACCGCAGATCCGACACGCATCCAGCGCTACGCCCCAGCCGTTAGGCTTCTTGATGATCATGAACCGCAGCGACTGGCTGTCCGCGTTGACGGTGTAGAGATGCATGGTACCGTCCTGCACTTCATTGATCGGCACGCGCACGATATTTCCCGCGGCGTTGATCGGCCGGGCCGCCGGTGGCGCCGAGTTTGCCCGCGCATAAATGAAATCCGCCGTCAGCACCAGAATCACCGTCAGCGAAGCCGTGGCTGCCGCGATCATCCACCGGCGCTGGCGGCGGCTTTGCGATTCCAGCAGCCGCTTCTCTGCGTCGTTCAGGGTCTCTTTCGCCAGCTTGGCATGCGAAGCCGCCTGCCACTCGCGCAAAACCAACAGGGCCGCCGCGCCGAAAATGAACACAAAAAAGAACAGTTCATTCCGGACAATCGGTCCCAGGAGCGCCATCTCCGCCTTGCTCGAAGGCAGCCAGCGCGCTTCGCTCAATTCATGCAGCCCGGTGATCGCCAGTTGAAAAGCCACCAGCATCAGGATCACGGTCGTCGCGGCAAAAAAACGATGCAGCGGAATGCGCAGCGTGCCCTTGAAGAAGAAAAGCCCCACCGCGACGGCCCCGGCGATCCCCACAATCGTTCCAATCCACGTCTGCAGCCCCTCGCTGGAAAGCTCCACCGCCCGCAGAATCAGCGCAAGCTCCGCCCCTTCGCGCACGACCATCAGAAAAACAAAAAGAAAAATGCCCCAGCCCGCCGCCTTTCCCTCCTTCTCCGCGTAGGCCTCCACCTTGGCCTCGATCTCATTTTTCAAGTGGCGCGCAACTCGGTTCATCCATACGATCATCGTAACAACGAAGACCGCCGCGACCAGGAGCAGCAGCCCCTCGAAGCCGTCTTCGCTGATGCGCCAGCGCTCCAGCGCCACGGCCACTCCCAGGCTGAGCGCGGCAGCCGCTGCCACGCCGTACCAGGCGAAACGTGCCAAGTGCCCGCGGCCCGT